>JBAWYY010000134.1:0-7258 GCA_037143285.1 Alphaproteobacteria bacterium
AGAAAGGCCTCGCCATATTGCTGGGCGACCTCAACGAAGTAACCGAGCACATTGTTGTGCTTCACTTTGAGCGAGCGCACGCCGGTCTCTTCGGCATAGCGGCCCTGGAGCGAGGCGATCACCCGCCGCGTGTCGTCGCGCAGGCTACGGGTCTCATCGAGTTCGCCGGAAAAGCCGGGGCGGACAAAGCCGCCGTCGCGCTTCAGAAGCGGCAAGTCGTCGTCGAGGGCCTCGAGAAGCAAGGTCGCGAGTGCCGGATCGAAGGCGGCAAGGCCCGACGCGACCTCGGCCAACTCGCCCGCCGCGGTATCGCCGATGAGGCTTGCGAGGTCCGCCGCCCCACGCAACCCCTCGCCGATGGCTCGGACATCACGCGGACCGCCGCGATCCATGGCAAGGCGGGTGAGTGCGCGCGCCATATCGGGCACGGCGGCAAGCCGCGAGCGCAGTTCCGCGCGCAGTGCCGTTTGGGCGACGAGCACCTCCACCGCATCCAGCCTGCGGATGATCGCGACCGGATCGGTCAAGGGATTGGCGATGCGGACCGCGAGCAGGCGCGCACCCGGCGCGGTGACTGTCCAGTCAACCGCCGCCAAGAGCGAGCCCTGGCGTTCCCCGCCGAGTGTCCGGGTCAATTCGAGATTGGCGCGGGTTGCGGCATCAATCGAGAGGGTGGCGCCGGCTGCCTCCCGCACGGGCGGCGACAGTGGCGGACGGGAGGCAAGCTGCGTGCGTTGGATATAGGTGACCAGGGCTGCGGCAGCGGTGAGTTCGAGGCGCGTGAAGGCGCCAAAGCCATCAAGCGTCGAGACGGCAAAATAGCCGGCCAAGCGGCGCTCGGCGCTTGCGCCATCGAAGACGTCGCGCGGGGTGGGCGAGACCGCCTTGAAGCTGCGCCAGAAGGCGCTGAGCTCGGTATCGGCATAGAGCGCATCGGAGAGGACAATTTCGCCGGGCTCGACGCGGGCAATGTCGGCCGCAAGCTTGGTTGCATCGGTTTCGGCCACGCGGAACTCGCCGGTGGAGATATCGACCCAGGCCAACGCATAGTCGGAGGCCTCATCCGAGCGGCGCGCGCGGGCGACCGCCAAAAGGTAATTGTTGCGCTTCGCCTCCAGAAGCGTGTCTTCGGTGAGCGTGCCGGGGGTGACGAGGCGCACCACGTCGCGCCGGACCACCGATTTCGAGCCACGCTTGCGCGCTTCCGCCGGATCCTCGATCTGCTCGCAGACGGCGACACGGAAGCCCAACTGAATGAGCTTTTGCAGGTAATCGTCGGCGGCATGAACCGGCACGCCGGCCATGGGAATGTCTTGGCCGAGGTGCTTGCCGCGCTTGGTGAGCGTGATGCCGAGCGCGCGGGAGGCTGCCACCGCATCGTCAAAGAAAAGCTCGTAGAAATCGCCCATCCGATAGAACAGGAGGCTGTCGGGATTGGCGGCTTTGATCTCGACATATTGCGCCATAACCGGCGTCACGTGGCCGATGGCCTCGGGCGTCAAAGTCTCAACGGGGGTGATCGCATCTATCGTCATGGCGGCGAAGACGCTGGCGCAGCCGGCCTGTCTTTGCAACGGCATGGGGCGATTTGGTCGTGGAAGACCTCGCGCTCTCCCGTCAATGCGGGAAATAATAGCGCAGCACGCCGGCGGTTCCCGCCCAAAGCGCGGCAAAGCGCAGGCCCTTGCCGATGCCGGTGAGAATTGCGGTTGGGATGGGCGGATGGCGGGCCATGCCCGCGACAATCGTGATGGGATCGCCGATCATCGGCATCCAGGAGAAGAGCAGCGCCCACCAGCCGAAGCGCTCGAAGAGATCGTGCACCCTCGTCATCATGTCGGGCGGCAGTTTGAAACGCTCGAGCCAGGCATGGCCCTTCTCGGTCTCGGCCCCCTTCGCGATCAAGGTGCCGATCCACCAATTGGTCATGCCGCCAAGCGTGTTGAAGACGGTCGCCACCACGAAGAGTGCGAGTGGGGCCTCGTAACCGGTGGCGAGGAAGGACACGAAGACCACCTCAGAACCGCCGGGCAGGATGGTGGCGGCAGTAAACGCAGCGAAGGCCATGGTGGACAGGGTCGCCGCGTGGGAAAGCATGGGATGTTCCCTAGCTTCGCTCGGCGAGGACTTGGGCGATGGCGCCGCGCAATTCCTCCATCCCCTCGGCCTTGCGCGAGGAGGTGGCGAGCACCTCCGGATAGGCCGCAGGCCGCTTTTCCAGCGCCTTCATGATCGCCGCCTTCAAGGGCGCGATCTCGCTCGGCGCGATCTGGTCGATCTTGGTCAGCACCACCTGATAGGACACCGCCGCGCGGTCCATCTGGTCGAAGACCGTGGCGTCAACCGGTTTCAGACCATGGCGGCTGTCGACCAGCACATAGACGCGCAGGAGATTGGCGCGCCCGCGCAGGAACTCGTGGATCAGCTTGGTCCAAGCGCGCACCTTCTGTTCGGGCGCTGCGGCAAAGCCGTAGCCGGGCATATCGACAAGCACGAGCGGCAGCGAATTGGTGTCCACCTCAACGCCGCCGGGCCGGAAGAAGTTGAGCTCTTGCGTGCGGCCGGGGGTGTTGGAGGTCCGCGCCATGTCGTGGCGATTGACCAGCGCATTGATGAGGCTCGACTTGCCCACATTGGAGCGCCCGGCAAAGGCGATCTCATAGCCTTCCATGGGCGGCAAATGCGCCATATCCGGCGTGCCGCGCCAGAAATCCCATGAACGGGCGAACAGAAGCCGCCCGGTCTCTTTATGGACGTCGGTCATGGTGGTTGCGCCCTGCCGACGAAGCCCCCGTTAGGACGCGGGCTTCTCGCCCTTCTTGAACATGGATTTCAGATTGTCGAACAGCTCAACCTTGACGCCGAACTTGCGCATGATCAGCCATTGCTGGGCAACCGAGAGCAGGTTGTTCCAGGTCCAGTAGATGACGAGGCCTGCGGGGAAGGATGCCAGCATGAAGGTGAACAGGATCGGCATCCAGCGGAAGAAGGTCGCCTGGATCGGGTCGGTCGGCGCCGGGTTCATCTGCATCTGAATCCACATGGAAATGCCCATGATGATCGGCCAGATGCCAACGAGCAGGAAGGCGGGGACCTCGAAGGGAATGAGCCCGAAGAGATTGAAGATCGAGGTCGGATCGGGCGCCGAGAGGTCCTTGATCCAGCCGAAGAACGGCGCGTGGCGCATTTCGATGGTGACGAAGAGCACCTTATAGAGCGCGAAGAACACGGGGATCTGGATGAGGATCGGCCAACAGCCGGCCAGCGGGTTGATCTGCTCGCGCTTGTAAAGCGCCATCAGCTCCTGCTGCATCTTCATCTTGTCGTCCTTGAACCGGACCTGCAGCTCCTGCATTTCCGGCTGGACCTTCTTCATCTTGACGATGGAGGCGTAGCTCTTGTTGGCGAGCGGGAAGAAGATGCCCTTCACCAAGAGCGTCACCAGGATGATGGCGATGCCGAAATTGCCGGTCGTGTGGAACAGCCAGTCCATCGCCACGAACAGGGGCTTGGTGATGAAGTAGAACCAGCCCCAATCGATCATGCGATCGAAGCGGTCGACCTTCAGGCTTTCGGCATAGCCGTCGATGACCCGCACTTCCTTCGCGCCCGCAAAGAGCCGCGACACGATCTCCTGGCTCGCGCCCGGCGCAATCGTCACCGGCGGCTTCAGATAATCGGTCTGATAGCTCTTCAGCGCACCATTGAGGAAATATTTGAAGCTGGAATCGGTGTCGGTGCCCTGGTCGGGAATGAGGGCAGCGGCCCAATATTTATCGGTCATACCGAGCCAGCCGCCGCGCGACTTCCAGGTTTGGACGCGCGAGGACTCGATCCCGGAATATTGGATCTCCTGCAAGCCCGCCTGACCGAAAACGCCGATGAGACCTTCATGCAGGATGTAGAAGCCGGCGGTCACCGGTGTGCCGTGACGGGAAATCAGGCCGTAAGCGTGGAGGACAGCGGGTGCAGCACCACTGTTGACGACCGCATCCTTCACCGTGACGAGATAGGTATCGTCGATCTCAAAGGTGCGACGGAAGGTCAGGCCCTGGCCATTGTCCCAGGTGAGCGTCACCGGGGTCGTATGGGTGAGTTTCCCCGAGCCAACCTGCGTCCAGACCGTCTGGGCATTGGGGACCGCGATCTGTGCGCCGACACCGGGAACAAAGCCGAACTCGGCATAGAAGGGGTGCTGGTGCTTGATCGGGTCAACCGGGGAACCCGCGGGCGAGAACAGGATGACCTGGGGGCTCTTCGGATCCGTCGTCTCGCGATAGGTGGCGAGCACAAGATCATCAAGGCGAGCACCGACCAGGTTGATCGAGCCCAGGAGACGCGGTGTTTCAATGCCAACGCGGGGCGTCGAGCGTACCACAACGTCGCGGGTCGCGCCTGACGGGACGGCCGGAGTGGCAACCGAGGGTGCGCCGGGGGCGGCAGCGCCTGTGGCACCTGCGGCGGGCGCCGGCGTTGTGCCAGCGGCCGTCGTTGTCCCGGGTGCAGGCGTTGTGCCCGGCGCCGGCGTCGTGCCCTGCTGGCGAAGCAATTGCTCTTGGCGCTGGGCTTCGCGCTGGCGTTCCATTTGCGGCACGCCGACGAAATATTGCCAGCCCACCAACACGAGGATCGAAAGAGCGATCGCGAGAATGTAATTTTTGTTGTCAACCATCGGTCGGTCGGCGGTCCCTGGGCGCGGCGGCGGAGGCGGCCGGCGCAATCTGTTGCGAGAATTTTGCGCCTGTCGCGCTCATGTCGATAGCACGAGCCACGTCGTCGCACAGCGCGGCGAAGGGTCGCGACAGCGCGGGCCTCAGGCCGATCAGCACATAGTCGGAGCCGGGGCGCGCATGTTTGGCACCGACAAGGCGAACGGCCTCTTTTAAGCGACGGCGCATGCGATTGCGATCGACCGCGCCACCGGTCTTCTTTGTCAGCGTGAAGCCGAAGCGCGCAGGCGCTTCGTCGCCACGACGGCGCTCTTGCAGCGTGAAGGCGCCGGTTGCGGTGCGGCGCCCCTTATTACAGGCCAGAAACTCGGCGCGCTTGGTCAAACCAACGGGCGGAGAAAGCGAAGCCTCAAGCGGCGAGCTAACGGTCATGTCAGCCTCCCGCGTGATGCCACCGCTTGACCCGGCAGGGCCGATCAAGCCGAGAGGCGCTTACGACCGCGGGCGCGACGAGCGTTCAGAACGCGCTGGCCGCCTTTGGTGGCCATGCGGGCGCGAAAACCATGGCGGCGCGCGCGTACGATTTTAGAGGGTTGAAAAGTCCGTTTCACGGGGTCGTCTCCGCGTCTCGTGCGACGTCGCAGGATGGGGTGGAAGGGTCGAACCCGCTCGCGCCGTGCCGGCACAGGCCGGAGGCTCGGGGGCGGGAGCTCCCAAGTGGGCGCGCTTATAGGCGGCTGGCGGCGGAAAAGTCAATGCGCATGGGACGATCTTAGCGCTCAGCGCCGAGCGGCCAGGATCGTCGGCGTCAGCCGGCCGACCGAGCGCAGGATGCCATAGATCGCACGGCGCTCTTCGAACTGGTTGATGATCACCTGACGGCGGGCCGTGGTGAGCGCAGTCTGGGCATCAAGGAGCTCAAACAGCGTCCGCTTACCGCCCTGGAACTGCTCGGTATAGAGCGTGATGACCTGACGCGAGGACTGGAGCGTCTGCTGAAGATTGGCGAATTTCGCCCGTGCAGCCTCAAGCGAGCGGTAGCTCTGGCGGATATCGGCTTCGATCTCGTCCTTCGCGTCGCGGAAGCGGGCTTCGCCCTGACGCGCGCGGGCCCGGATCTGATCCTCAAGGCTACGGTTCAGGCCGCCGTCGAAGAGTTTGTAGCGCAGCGTCAGCATGGACCGCACATCGAGTTCCGTACGCGGACCAGGGCCGATATAGTTGCGCACGTTGGCGTCCACGTCGGCGCTGATGCGCGGGCGGGACTGAGCACGCTGGGCCTCAAATTCATGGGCGACCGCCTGGTTCTGCTGCTCCAGCGACAGGAGGCGTGGATGGCGTCCTGAGGCGAGCCCAATGGCGGTCTGGGCGTCGGCCGGCATTTGCGCGCGCAAGTCTGGGGCCGCCGCCAAGGTGCCAGGCTCCATGCGGGCAAGCCTGCGGAACTGGTCGATGGCGTTTTGCATGTCGGCGGCAAGGTCAGTGCGCTGCGCCATGGCGTCCGTCATGCGCGCATCGACCCGGTTCACATCGGCAACCGTACCGTTGCCGTTCTGCTGGTTGGTCTTCACCAAGGTCGCAATGCGACGGAGCGCCACGATGTTCTCATCAGCGGCCGCGACAATCTCGCTCTGCTCGAGGATGCGCAGATAGGCCTGGGTCACCTTCAGCCCGATTTCCTCGACCTTGTCATAGGTGTCGAGGCGGCGAGCATCCATAAGGCGCCAGTTCTTACTCACTTCATTCTGCGTGCCGCCGAAATCATAGATCAGCTGGCGCAGCTGGAAGCCGCCGTCGACACGGGCGTTACCGGCAAGTGCACGGGAGGAGTTGAGGAAGCCTTCTTCGTTGATGCCATTGCCCATGACCGAATGGCCGGTCTGGCCGCGCACATCCATCTGGGGTGCGGTGGCAGCCGTTGCGGCGGCAACGCCTTGGCGTGCCTCATCAACCCGGAACTGGGCGAGCGCGATCTGCGGATGCTCGGTGATGGCGCGGTCAAGCACCTCAGCCAGCGATTGAGGCGGGCCGCGCCGTCCGCTTGTTTCAACGCCTTGCGCCTGATCGGGCCGTTGGCCTAGCCGACGTGGCGAGGTTGTGGGAACGGGAGCGGCAGCCGTCGCAATCGAGCCGGTTGTGACGGGATCGGCATCGCGGGTGCCAGGACGCAGGGGCGGCATGGGAGCCGCGACCTGAGCCGGCATGGACTGAACGGGAGCGGGCGGGCCTTGCACCAGAGCCGGATTAGGCGGCGTGGCCGGGCGTTGCGCCAGCGTCGGATTGGGCGGCGTGGGCGGGCCTTGCACCAGCCCGGCATTGGGCGGCGCTGGCGGACCTTGGACGAGCGCCGGATTGGGCGGCGTTGCCGGTGCGGAGGCCGAAGTGGTCGCAGGCGCCGAGGCACCACCCGGAGGGGCAAGCGGTGTCTGGGTCACGCTCGCTGGCGGTGGCGCAATACCATCAGCGCGGCCGGAGGCGGCAAAGGAGGCAGCACCTGCCCCAAGCGGCACGGTCAATTCGCCGACGGAGGCGCTGGTCGCGGGATCAGCCCCCGTGCAGGGTAACCCACGGGAGACGGGGCGCCCCAT
>JBAWYY010000135.1:0-7214 GCA_037143285.1 Alphaproteobacteria bacterium
GTTGATGCCTCAAGCTTCGCGCCGGGCGGCACCGTCACGAGGAGCCGAAATTCACGGGTCTGATCGGCGCCGACATCGATGACCGGCCAATCCCCCATGGTGCCCGAGGCACCAATGGCATTGGCTGTTGCCAGCGGGATGCCTTCGACCGCGACGAGGAAAAGCCGCGCCTGTGGGCGCTTGTTGGCGACCCGGATCGTATAGCCATTGCGGATGCCGCCATTGGACAGCCGGACATAGAGGTCGTCGCGGTCATGGGTCGAGGCAAGCGACGTGAATGTGCGCTGGTTCAGCGTGACGAGCATGGTCGTTGCGATTGCGACGATCAGCAGGGCGTAGAGCACGGTTCTTGGCCTGATGACGCGATAGACCTCGTCCTCGCCCTTGGCACGCCGGTGAATATTGACGTCGTTGTCATAGGCGATCAGCCCCTGGGGACGGCCGACTTTCGTCATCACGCTATTGCAGGCATCGATGCAGAGCCCGCACTGAATGCAGCCGAGCTGCGCACCATCGCGAATATCGACGCCGGTCGGGCAGACCACCACGCATTGACGGCATTCGATGCAATCGCCTGCAGGCTCGTCTGCAGCCTTGGCCTTCACGGCCTGTTTCACCGACATGCGCGGCTCGCCGCGATCGTAGCGATAGGTGACGTTGAGCGCCCATTCGTCGGTAAGGGCGGCCTGAATGCGCGGCCAGGGGCACATATAGAGGCAGACCTGCTCGCGCATCATGCCGGCAAGCGCATAGGTCGTGAAGGTGAGGATTGCGATCCAGATATAGGCGATGCTCGGCGCCTGGAAGGTTGCGAGTTCCCGCACGAGCGTCGGCGCATCGGCAAAATAGAGAACCCAAGCGCCCCCCGTCCACCAGGCGATCATCAGCCAGAGCACATGCTTCAGCGCTTTGCGGGCGAAGATCTCGACGTCCAAGAGCTTGGAATCATTGATCATGCGCTCGCGTCTATCACCTTCACAGAGGCGCTCAACGGCCATGAACAGGTCGGTCCAGACCGTCTGCGGGCAGAGATAGCCGCACCAGACCCGGCCGGCGACCGCATTCATCAGGAACAGGATGAAAGCAGAAATGATCAGGAGGCCGGTGGCGTAATAGATCTCCTGCGGCCAGATCTCGATCCAGAAGAAATAGAAGCGCTCATGGGCAATATCGAGCAGCACCGCCTGATCGGGCCGACCCGGCCCGCGATACCAGCGCACGAAGGGGAGGATGTAGTAGATCGCGAGGCAGCCAATGAGCAGCGCCCATTTGATCGTCCGCAGGCGCCCTGAAATGCTTTGCTGATAGATCGTGCGATGGGCGACATAGAGGGGACCCTCATCGTCGCCACCGATGCCCGGCTCGAAGGCCTTGAAGTCAATTGCTTTGGTATCAGTCATGGCTGGGGGTGCCCATGTCGGTGGCGTTATCGCCACCGTCTTTTGTGTGAACCCATCGAGGGCTGCCTGCGTTGATCCACCGCAAGCTGAGGCTCAAATCGCGGCGCTGTGCCGTGCGGCGCTGCTCAAATGCGCGTCGAAGGCGGCAGCCACCAAGCGCACGAAGGGTCGACCACGTTCGGTCACCTGAAGCCTGTGGCCGCTGACATGGACGAGGCCGGCGCTCTCAAGCGGCTCGATCCGCTCGAGGCTTGAATGAAACTCGGACGAGGGAGCACCGAAGCGATCGGCAATGCCGTCGAGATCAACCTCAAGGCCGCACATGAGCTTTTCGATCACCAGCGCGCGCAAGCGATCATCGGCGTTCAGCGCATAACCTCGCACCGTCGCGAACTCATTGGCGTCGATCGCCCTGTTGAAAGCGCCAAAATCCGGGGCGTTCTGGACATAGCCCTGAGGCAACGAGCCGATGGCCGAAGCGCCGAGCCCGAGCAGCGTATCGGCATTGTCGACCGTATAGCCTTGGAAATTGCGCCGCAGTTCGCCCGCCCGCGCCGCGATGGCCATGGGGTCATGGGCGCGCGCGAAGTGATCAAGACCAATTGGCTCATAGCCAAGGGCGAGGAACGCATCGCGGGCCACTTGCGCTTGCGTCATGCGCTCGGTCGCTGACGGCAGATCCTCTTCGCGGATCAGCTTCTGATGCGATTTGAACCAGGGCACATGGGCATAGCCGAAGAGCGCGATCCGGTCAGGCGCAAGGCTCTCCGCAAGGCCGATGGTGCGGCTGATATCCGCTTCCGTTTGGGTCGGAAGACCATACATCAAGTCAATATTGATCGCCTCAATGCCGGCATCGCGAAGCGCTTGCGTCGCAGCCGCAACCGTCTCAAGCGGCTGCACCCGGCCAATGGCTTTCTGAACGTGCTCGTTCAAATCCTGAACGCCGAGGCTTGCCCGGGTCACCCCAATCGCTTTGAGGCCGGTTGCGAGCTGATCGGTCACCTGACGTGGATCGAGCTCGACGGCGTGTTCTATCAGGCCGCTTAGGTCGAAGCGTTGGGCGATCCGTTCGACCACCTCAATGATGCGGGTGAGGCCAAGCATGCTCGGCGTACCGCCGCCCCAGTGAATATGGGTGACCCGCCGTGCCATGGTGGAGGCGGCGACCATATCGATCTCGCGCATGAGGCGATCGCGATAGGCCTCTAAGGGCTCCTCACGCCGCACCACCTTCGTGTTGCAGCCACAATAGGCGCACATGGCCTGACAGAAGGGCACATGGATATAGAGCGACAAGGTGGCGCAAGGCGACTGGCTCTTCAGCCAGCTGCGATAGGTGCCGGCGCTGACCGCCTGCGAGAAATGCGGGGCCGTGGGATAGGAGGTGTATCGCGGCACCGACTGCTCCGCGAGCGCGATATCGCTGGGTGCCGGTTGGCGGTTCGACCCTGAGCCTGCGCGGCTCATGTGGGCGGACGTGGGGGACATCAGCTTCTCTCCGATCCAGGGCAGCGATGGCCCCGGTTCAGGCCGCAAGATGCGCTGCTTAAGATGGCCTTGGTCCCATGGAGCCGGGCCTCAAAGCTTTGATCGAGATCAACTGCGCAGCCCGATCCGGGTTCATCCGATGCGGAGAGCTGCGAGGAGCCGCCCCCCGTTGACTTGGATCAATGCGATGTGGGGCAGGGCGGACCATCGCTCGGGTCAGATGAACTTCATCCGGATCTCTCGTTCGGATCGGAAGTTGAGTGTGACCCCGGGGGAGAGGCGACCATGGCCCAAACGATTGCAGAGAAACGGCTCACGATTGGGGAGGCGGGCACGGCATTGGCGCTCGCGGCCGGGTTCCTTCTGGCGCTGATTGGCGCGGCCAAGGCTGTCGATGCACCCTTCGCTTTTCATATGTATGTGTCTGCCGCCGCAGCACTGGCGGCGATCTTCGCGATTTTCAATCGCTATGTGGCCCGTCCGGCGGTCACGCCCTTGGAGATCGACGGCAAGCCCAATTACAACATGGCGCCAGTGAAATTTGCGACCGGTGCCGCCCTGTTCTGGGGCGTCACGGGCTTTCTGGTCGGCGATATCATCGCCTGGCAATTGGCCTTTCCGGCCCTGAATTTCGATCTGCCCTGGACCAATTTCGGCAGGCTGCGGCCGCTGCACACCTCGGCCGTCATCTTCGCTTTCGGCGGCAATGTGCTGCTCGCAACCTCATTCTATGTGGTTCAGAAAACGAGCCGCGCTCGCATCGCCGGTGAGATCGCGCCTTGGTTCGTCGTCCTTGGCTACAACTTCTTCATCGTCATTGCCGGCACCGGCTATCTCCTTGGGGTCACTCAGGGCAAGGAATATGCGGAACCCGAATGGTATGCCGATCTTTGGCTCACCATCGTCTGGGTCACCTATCTCCTGGTGTTTCTCGGCACGCTCTGGCGGCGCAAGGAGCCCCATATCTTCGTCGCCAACTGGTTCTATCTGTCGATGATCGTCACCGTCGCGGTGCTGCATCTCGGCAATAACCCGACGATTCCCGTCTCTTTTGCAGGCTCTAAGAGCTATATCGCCTGGTCTGGCGTCCAAGATGCCATGTTCCAGTGGTGGTATGGCCATAATGCCGTGGGCTTCTTCCTCACCACCGGCTTCCTCGCCATCATGTATTACTTCGTGCCGAAGCGGGCGGAGCGGCCGATCTATTCCTACCGGCTCTCGATCATCCATTTCTGGGCGCTGATCTTCCTCTATATCTGGGCGGGCCCTCACCACCTCCACTACACAGCATTGCCCGACTGGGCGCAGACGCTCGGCATGACCTTCTCGGTCATGCTGTGGATGCCCTCATGGGGCGGCATGATCAACGGCCTGATGACGCTGTCGGGGGCCTGGGACAAGCTGCGCACCGATCCGGTCCTTCGACTTCTGGTGGTGTCGCTCGCCTTCTACGGCATGTCGACCTTCGAAGGGCCGCTCATGTCGATCAAGGCGGTCAATGCACTCTCCCACTATACCGATTGGACTGTCGGTCACGTCCATTCCGGTGCGCTGGGTTGGGTCGCCTATGTGTCCTTCGGTGCGATCTACTGCCTGGTGCCATGGCTTTGGAACCGGCGTGAGCTCTATTCGCTGAAACTGGTCGACTGGCACTTCTGGGTCTCGACCATCGGCATCGTGCTCTACATCTCGGCCATGTGGGTGTCGGGCATCATGCAAGGGCTGATGTGGCGCGCCTACACCTCGCTCGGCTTCCTCGAATATTCCTTCATCGAGTCGGTCGACGCCATGCACCCCTACTACGTCATCCGCGCGATCGGTGGCCTGCTCTTCGTCTTGGGCGCACTGATCATGGTCTACAATGTCGTCATGACGATCCGGAACGGCGAGGCCAGTGCACCTGTCTCGTCGACCCCCGCTCTCGTGCCGGCTGAGTAAAGGGCAACGTCATGTCACAATGGAAAAAGCACGAGATCTTCGAGAAGAACTCGATCATCCTGGTGGTCGGCATTCTGGTCGTCATCGCCATCGGCGGGCTCGTCGAGATTGCCCCGCTGTTCTACTTGAAGAGCGTGATCGAGAAGGTCGACGGCGTCAGACCCTATACGCCGCTCGAACTGGCGGGACGCAACATCTATGTCCGCGAGGGCTGCTACAACTGCCACTCGCAGATGATCCGCCCGTTGCGGGACGAAGTGGAGCGCTACGGGCACTATTCGCTCGCAGCCGAGAGCATGTACGACAAGCCGTTCCAATGGGGCTCTAAGCGCACCGGCCCAGATCTCGCACGCGTCGGCGGCAAGTACTCCGACAATTGGCACGTGTCCCATCTCTCGGATCCACGTTCCATCGTCCCGCAATCGATCATGCCGGGCTATGGGTTCTTGGCTCGCGCCGAGATCGACGGACGTGATCTCGGCCGCCACATGGCGACCCAGCGTTACACCGGCGTTCCCTATACCGACGACCAGATCGCCGCTGCGGCGCAGGACTTCCGCACCCAGACCGATCCCGACTCCGACAATATCCGCGCCTTCCGCGCCCGTTACCCCCGCGCGCTCGTGCGCAACTTCGGTGGCGGTACGGATCGGACTGTTGTGACCGAGATGGACGCGCTCGTCGCCTATCTCCAGGTGCTCGGGACGATGGTCGATTTCAAAGCCTATGACGCTTCTGCAAACCTGCGCTGAGGACAAGTGATGATTACATATCAATGGCTTGCATCGACGGCGCCGATGGCGGGGCTGTTCATCTTCATCGCGCTCTTTGCACTCGCAGCCTTCCACGCGCTGCGCCCTGGCAACAAGTCGTCCTTTGACGCTGCTGCCACCATCCCTCTCCAGGAGGATTGAACCATGGCCGATCCCAACACCATCGAAATCGACCAGCCGACCGGGACCTCGACCACGGGACATCACTGGGATGGCATCAAGGAGCTGAATACGCCGCTGCCCCGGTGGTGGGTCACGATGTTCTACGCCACCATCGTCTGGGCCTTCGGCTATTGGGTCGTCTATCCGGCCTTCCCGCTGATCTCCAGCAATACGACGGGCATTCTCGGCTATTCCTCGCGGGCGAATGTCGAGGTCGATATCGATGCCCTCCGCAAGATCAGGGCGGCACGGACCGGCGCTGTCGAACAGGCGACTTTGCCTCAGATCATCGCCGATCCGGCGCTTCGCACCTTCGCGCTTGCCCAGGGCAAGGCCGCCTTTGGTGACAATTGCGCACCCTGCCACGGCCTGTCGGCAAGGGGCTCGCGCGGCTTTGCCAATCTGCGCGACGACGATTGGCTGTGGGGTGGGTCGCTCGACCAGATCTTCCAGACCATTCGGCACGGGATTCGCAACGAGGATACGAATTCGCGTCAGGGCATGATGCAGGCCTTCGGTGGCGCTAACGCGCTGTTGAAGCCGGCGGAGATCGTGACGGTTGCCAATTATGTGCGGTCCATTGCGGGCTTAGCGCCGCGCGCGGGTATCAATCTCGACGAGGGGAAAGCCCTGTTCGCCACCAACTGTGCCGCCTGTCATGGCGATGCGGGCAAGGGCAACCAAGAGCTCGGCGCGCCCAATTTAACCGACCCCATCTGGCTCTATGGGTCTGATGAAGCGACGATTATCGAGACGATCACGCTCGGACGAGGCGGGGTCATGCCCGGTTGGGTGACAAGACTTGATGGCGCAACGACGAAGTCGCTTGCGGTCTATGTCCACTCGCTCGGCGGTGGCCAGTAACAGCGGAGCTGTGGCGGATGTCCTGTTCGCAGGCATCTGCCACCGCAGCCTTTTGCGCCGCACCATGACGAAGTCTGCCGTCGGGAAACCGTCGTATGGACGGGCTTCACCAGAAGTGTAAGGTTCGGTTGACACTTATGGTGACATCATGACCTCCACACCGCTTCTCGACCTCATCCGCGACCCCTCCGAACTGCGCGATCTCAGCCCTGCCCATTTGCGGCAAGTGGCAGACGAATTGCGCACCGAGGTCATCGACGCGGTCTCTGTCACCGGCGGCCACCTTGGCGCAGGCCTCGGTGTCGTCGAGCTGACGGTGGCGCTGCACGCTGTGTTCGACACGCCGCGCGACAAGCTGATTTGGGATGTGGGGCATCAATGCTATCCCCATAAGGTGCTGACGGGCCGACGCGACCGCATTCGCACGCTTCGCCAAGGCGGGGGCCTCTCGGGCTTCACCAAGCGTTCGGAGAGCGAATACGACCCCTTCGGTGCCGCTCACGCCTCCACGTCGATCTCGGCGGCCATGGGTTTTGCCGCGGCGCGCGATCTGACCGGCGACGATTTCAACGTCATCGCCGTGATC
>JBAWYY010000136.1:0-7170 GCA_037143285.1 Alphaproteobacteria bacterium
GAACGTCTTTTGCTTCGGCATGCGTCGGCACGCCAAAGCCCGGCACATCGATCCCGATGATACGGACGCCGTTGATTTCCTTCGGCAGGAGACGAAGTGGCACGCCGGAAGCGGTGGGCACGCAGAGATTGGTGACGACGATCGCGTCATAGGCCTCGGGGTCGGCGAGGCCAAAGACGGCGTCGCGAATATCCTCAAAAAGCTTGCCGGTGACGAGGGATTCCGAATTGAACGGGACGTAACCGACAGTGCGCCGCGCGCCATAGAAGTGCGAGGTGAAGGTCAGGCCGTAAACGCAGCAGGCCGATCCCGACAGCACCGAGGCCGTGCGGCGCATGCGCAAGCCGACACGCAGCGAGCCAAAGGCCGGGCACATGGACTGGGGCTGGTCGTGCGGCCCCTTCACATAATCGGCGGCATAACGATCAAGGATTTCGGACTTGCCGGCTGCGCGCGCGGCCTTCTCAAGCTCGGCCTTGCCAGCGTGGCAGCCGGCGCCTTCGGCGATGGGGGCTGCCCCTTCGAGGACCTTAGCAACCACCGGCGGCAGGGTCTCTTTCGCCGCGCGAACAGCGCGGGCTCCACTTTCGATCAGAACGTGACGATCTGCCATCGTATGTGCCTCAAACCGTGTCGTAGACGACTTCGAGGGACGGCTTGTCGACGATCGACTTGCCGCGCATATCGGCCGGCGTTGCCGGCACCAACACATAGTCCCGACCGGTCTGATCGCTCTTGAACAGGCCAAGGAGCCCGTCCTGATCGAGGGGGTTCGGGAGCTTCGGCGGTGCGTCCGCCACGTTCTGAGCGAGCGCCGAGAAGAGCGAGGCCCATTCGGAATCGGGCGTGCCGATGATTTCGTAATTGGCGCTCTTGCGGCGGATATCTTCGTTCGCCGGGATCGCCGCGAGCACCGGAATACCAACCGCATCGGCGAAGGCCTGAGCCTCACCCGTGCCGTCGTCCTTGTTGATCACAAGGCCGGCGACACCGACATTGCCGCCGAGCTTGCGGAAATACTGCACCGCCGAGCAAACATTGTTGGCAACATAGAGCGATTGCAGGTCGTTGGACCCGACCACGATGACCTTCTGGCACATATCGCGAGCGATCGGCAGGCCGAAGCCGCCGCAAACGACGTCGCCGAGGAAGTCGAGCAGGACATAGTCGAAGTCCCACTCGTGGAAGCCGAATTTCTCAAGCAGCTCAAAGCCGTGAATGATGCCGCGGCCACCGCAGCCACGGCCGACCTCGGGCCCGCCGAGCTCCATCGCATAGACGCCGTCGCGCTTGAAGCAGACGTCCGAAATGGTGATCTCGTCGCCCGCGAGCTTCTTGCGGGACGAGGTTTCGATGATGGTCGGGCAAGCGCGGCCGCCGAACAGAAGCGAGGTTGTATCGCTTTTCGGGTCGCAGCCGATGAGCAGGACCTTCTTGCCCTGCTGAGCCATCATGTAGCTCAGGTTCGCGAGCGTGAAGGACTTGCCGATGCCGCCCTTGCCGTAGATGGCGATGACCTGGGTCTGCTTGGTCACAGGCCCGGTCGCGACCGGATCGGGCTCAATCGCTGCTTCCGCGCGAAGCGCTGCGGATTGACCCGCGCGCTCAAGGTCTGCCGGCATGTCGTGAAGTCGGGGGCTGACGGTCATGACGCAATGCTCCAATCGAGAACCATTTTCAGGCAGGAAGGGTCGGTGAAGGCCGTTCGGTAAGCGCTGGCCGCGTCGGCTGCGGCCGAGCGGTGCGTGACGAGATCATCGAGCGACAGACGCCCGTCATCGATGAGGCGGCGGACCGCCACCAAATCATCGGGGTGCCATTCGGCGGCAACGCGCAGCCGCGCCTCACGCATGAAGGCGGGCGGGAAGGCGAAAGAGAGCGGCTTCTCGTAGAAGCCTGCGAGGACCACTTCACCGCCACGAGCGATGCGGCCGATCAGGGTATCGAGAAGACCTGAGTCGCCTGAGACGTCGCAGACGACCGGATAGTCCTTGCGGGCATCGTCAGCCGGGTCGACAACCGAATAACCGGTCGCACCGGCGCGACGGGCGGGGTTGGTTTCCCAAACCACCGGCTCACCACCGAGCGCCACACAGAGCCGTGCAATGAGGCGCCCGAGAACACCATGGCCGATGATCAGACCAGGCAGCGGCGCCTGGGGTTGGCCGAGCGCGTGATAACCGGTCGCCGCCAGCGCCAGAAGCACGCCCTGCTCGCCAAGATCATCCGAGAGCGGAACCGCACGGGCAGCCGGCAACACGACGCGAGAAGCGGCGCCACCAAAGAGGCCGCGGACCCCGACAAAGCCCTTCGATCCCGGCACGAAGACCATATCGCCTTCACGCAGGCCGGATGACCGAGCGGCCTGGCTGACCCGTCCCACCGATTCATAACCGGGGACCAGCGGGTAGCCCATGCCCGGGAAATGCGGCATGCGGCCGGTCCAGAGCAGCCGCTCGGTCCCGGTCGAAATGCCGCTCCAACTCACGTCAACAATCACGTCGTCCTCGCCGGGAGCGGCGAGTTCAACGGGACCGAGCGCGAGATGCTCGGGCTCCCGGAGAATGACGGCAATTGAATTCATCAGGTGCTCACTGGTCCTTTGAGGGCGGTCACTGAAAGCCAGAATGGCCGACCCTCGCTCTTGATCAGACAGTTTAATTTTACGTCCAATAGTGTCAAGTCAGATTTACAGTTCGAGGCGCACTCCCCTTGGGGTTGTTCCCTATGCGCGTTTCGTTTGATGATTTAGGCGCGTGCGACCAGGAGCCCGGTGAGGAGCGGGCTCGCCGTCTTCACCTGTTTCACATCGCGAAAACCGGCCTCGCGAATGAGGGCCGCGATCTCTTCGGGACGGCGGGCGTCACCGCCCTTCATGGCCATCAGGTAGAACCCGAAATAGGCGGCACCAACGGCCTCAGCGCCCGGCGTGCCGGCCATCGGTTCGGCCACGAGCAGCGTGCCTCCCTCAGGCAGGGCCGCACGAGCAGCCCGCAAAAGGGTGAGAACACGGGAGCGATCATGGTCGTAAAGCACCCGAACCAGGCTGATGACATCGGCGCCAACAGGCAAAGCGTCGCGGAACATGTCAGCGCCAACGGCGGTTGCCCGGTCGCTGATCTTGGCCGTGCGGAACGTCGCTTCAGCCTGTTTGGCGACAGCCGGGAGGTCGACGAGCGTGAAGGCGAGGTGCGGCGCGCGGGCAGCAGCGGCCGTGATGAAGGCGCCATGGCCGCCGCCCACATCCATCAGGCGCTTATGGGAAGCCAGCGGATAGGCATCCAGGATCTCATTGGCGATGAAGTCCTGCGATACCGCCATCAACCGGCTATAGGTGTCGACACGATCATTGCTTAGCGCGTCGGGGGCGCGTGTGGAGGCATAGGCCCAGAAGGCCGAGAGTTTCGGAGTTTCGACCTCGCCGCGCAGCAGGGCCACGGGATCGCGCAGGTCGTCGTAAAGGATCGCGTGATGCTCGACCATGGCCGCGACACCGGGATTGCCGAGGAGCGCGGCCCCGAGATCGCCGAGGCCATAGAGGCCAGGCCCCCGCTCGGAGACCAGCCGAAGGGCGGCTGCAGCAGCCAAAAGCTTTTGCGTCGCGTCTGATCGAAGGCCGAGCCAGGACGAGAGCTCTTGGGTCGTGCGCGGACCATCGGCGAGCGCTTCCAAGACCTTTAACCGCACGCAAGCCGAGAGCACTTGCGAATAGACAAAGCCGGCGACCAGATCGAACAACTCGCGCTGGCGGCGGCGCGCGATAGGGCGCGTCAGCGGAAACCGGGCGGCCCAGCGTTGAAACGCGGGGTTACGGACCGTGCGGTCGCGGAAGGCATACCAGCGATCCATCAACCGGAATGACCGAGGCTCAACAGAGCTATGCGAGATGAGGGCCACGCGACGACTCAGGCAGCGGATTGCGCGAGGTTCTTCGGCACGAGACGCTTCGCCTCGTTCATGATCAGCGCTTCCAATTCGCCGGCGCCGGGGCAGACCGGGATCGATTCGATGGCACCGCTGATCAGGCTGCGCAGCCGCTTCAGACAGCCCGCGGACCCAAGAGCCTCCACGGCATTGGGGCGGTGATGGGCCTTATCTTGGCCGACCGGCTTGCCGATTTCTTCTTCATCGGCAAAGGCGTCGCGCAGGTCATCGGCCACCTGATAGGCTTCGCCCAGACATTCGCCAAGACGGCGCCAGGGATGGGGGTCAGCGCCGGCGGCAATGGCGCCCACCATAGTCGAGCCCACGAAGAGCGCGCCGGTCTTCTCACGGTGATAGTTCTCAAGATCGACTTCGGGCTCGCATTCCCAGGCCTGGCCGGCGGTGATACCCATGGGCATGCCAACGGCGCGCGCGACTGTCGCAATCAAGGGTGCGGTGCGTGCGGGCTGAAGCGCAGATTCGAGCGCAATGGTCTCGAAAGCCAGGACGATGAGCGCGTCGCCCGCGAGCAGCGCCAGAGGCGCGCCGTAAATCGAGTGAACCGTCGGGCGGCCACGACGGGTCGCAGCATCATCGAAAACGGGGAGATCGTCATGAACAAGCGACGCGCAATGCAGGAACTCGACCGCTGAAAGGGCCGCGTCGGTCAGCTTCGGCACGTCATCGCCGCAAGCGCGCGCGACCGCTAAAGCAAGCCGCGGCCGAACACGGGCGCCACCGGGGAACACAGCATGGCGCATCGCCTCTGCAATCCTTGGCGGCGCTTTAGGCCCGCAGGCACGGGTCAAGGCTCGATCCAAGGCTTGCTCGATGCGCGAACGTGTCTCCATCGAAGGGCTCCCTCGTACCATCGACAGTCCGGCTGATTCCGACTGTCATTTTATCTGTCCACCTATAGTGTCAGTTTATATTGACACTCGATTTCGGGGCGCGCAAACACTTTGTCAGGGGTCCGGAAGGCTCCGCGAGGTCGCGCCCTCGGGCTTCAGCGTGGGGTGATAACGTGAGCGTTATGAGGTGACTGCGGGGCGCGTGGCGATCATCGGCGCCGGCATCGGTGGCCTAACCGCAGCCCTATCGCTGGCAGCCCGTGGCTTTGACGTGACCGTGCTTGAGGCGGCCCCTGCGGTTGGCGGCAAGATGCGGGAAGTCACCGCTGCGGGGCGTCCCATGGATGCCGGGCCAACCGTTTTCACCATGCGCTGGGTGTTCGAGGAGCTTTTTGCCGAGTTGGGCCTCGATTTCGGCGTCACCATCGGTCTTGAGCCCGCAAGCCTACTTGCCCGCCATGCCTGGGTCGCCAGCGCCTTTCTCGACCTCTTCGTGGACATGGACCGCTCAGCCGATGCCATCGGTGCCTTCGCGGGGGCCGAAGAAGCCCGGCGCTATCGCCTCTTCTGCGCCGATGCGCGTGCCATGTATGAGACGCTCAAAGGGCCGTTCCTCTCCAGCAGCAAGCCCAATCCGGTGTCGCTGGTGAACAGGGTTGGCCTCTCGCGCCTCTCGGCACTTTGGCGCCTAAAGCCGTTTTCGACCATGGCTCAGGCGCTCAGCCAGCAATTTACCGACCCTCGTCTGCGCCAGCTTTACGGCCGCTATGCCACCTATTGCGGATCGTCGCCCTATGAAGCGCCAGCGACCCTCATGCTGGTCGCCCATGTGGAGCAGGAGGGCGTCTGGTACGTGAAGGGCGGGATGCACCAGCTCGCTCTCGGGGTTGCCAAGGCTGCCTCCCGCGCCGGCGCGACGATTCGAACCGGCGAAAAGGTCGCGGAGATCATCGTGGGTCGCACCCGCACCGAGGGCGTGAGGCTCGCCTCGGGCGAAGTAATCGCGGCCGACCACGTCATCGTCAATGCGGATGCAAGCGCCGTCGGATCAGGTCTGTTTGGCGAAACGGCGTCACTGGCGGTCGGCGTCGTCCCAGCGGCGCGGCGCTCGCTCTCGGCCATGGTCTGGACCATGGTGGCGGAGGCCTCAGGCTTCCCGCTCTCCCGCCACAATGTGTTTTTCTCGCGTGACTATCGCGACGAGTTCGATCGCCTCTTCTCGCGCCGCAGCCTCCCCGACGAGCCGACCGTCTATATCTGCGCCCAAGACCGTGGCGATGACGCCCCTTCCGATCAGATGGGACCCGAGCGCATGCTCGTGCTCGTCAATGCGCCGGCAACCGGCGACACCCATTCCTTTTCGACTGAGGATATAGAGCCATGCCAGGACCGGATGCTCGCGCAGCTCAAGCGCTGCGGACTGACGCTGAAGCCGATCACGGACGGCTCGGTGCTGACGACGCCGACGGATTTCGCTCGCCTCTTTCCAGCGACGGGGGGAGCCCTCTACGGGAGAGTCTCCCACGGTTGGACAGCGACCTTTCAACGGCCGGACGGTCGGACCAAGATCCCCGGCCTTTATCTGGCGGGGGGCAGCGTTCATCCGGGGCCGGGGGTGCCGATGGCCGCGCTCTCGGGACGGCTGGCGGCGAGCGCGCTCCTCTCGGACGCTGGTTTGATCAGGTCGTCCCACCCGGTGGCTATGCCTGGTGGTATGTCGACGCGTTAAGCGCCGACGGTCGCTTCGGCATCAGCATCATCGCGTTCGTCGGCTCCGTCTTCTCGCCCTATTATCATTGGGCCGGCTTTCGCAATCCGGAAGACCATTGCGCCATCAATGTCGCGCTTTACGGGCCGGGAGTTGGCCGCTGGACGATGACAGAGCGCGGCCAAAAGGCGCTCGTTCGTGATGCCAATCATTTCGCGGTCGGCCCGAGTTCGCTCAGCCGAGACGGTGACCAGCTCATCATTGCCATCGATGAGGTTGCGATGCCTTTTCCCCGGCGGGTGAAGGGGCGGATCGTCATTGATCCGAAAATCCAGAATGAGCGGCGCTTTGATCTCGATGCGAAGGGGCGCCATCGGTGGATGCCACTTCACCCGGTGGCCCATGCCGATGTCGCCTTCGAGGCGCCGGATATGCGCTGGTCGGGGCACGCCTACATGGACACCAATGCGGGCGATGAGCCCGTGGCCGGCGCCTTCCGCTCCTGGGATTCGTCGCGCGCGGATGCGGTCGGCGGGTCGGCTGTGCTCTACGACACCGTTGCAAGTGACGGGTCGCGCCGATCCATCGCGACCTTCTTCGATGCGCAAGGCGGCACTCGCGACTTCGAGCCACCGCCGCGCGTGACCTTGCCGCGATCGAAATGGGGGGTGGCGCGCGGGACGCAGG
>JBAWYY010000137.1:0-7146 GCA_037143285.1 Alphaproteobacteria bacterium
GGGGGGGGGGGGGGGGGGGCGGGGTTGGCGCGGTGGGGCCGGGGGGCCCCCCCCTCCCCCTTTCCCACCCCCCCCCCCCCCCCCCAACCCCCCCCCCCCCCCGCCCCCCCCCCCCCCCCCGGGGCAAACCCCGGGTTTGAAACCGCCCCCCGGTTGGAGACGGTCCCCGCCCCGGGGGGGCCCAGAAGAATCAGTTTCATCGACGTTTCCCTCGCAACTGGGCCTTTTTCACCAAGCCCTCATATTGATGAGCCAGGAGATAGCCTTGAATCTGAGCGACAGTGTCCATCGTGACCGTGACAACAATCAACAACGAAGTACCGCCGAGCAGATAAAAGCTCTGACCGAGTTGCGCGATCATCATTTCAGGCACGAGGCAGACAACCGTGATGTAGGCTGCGCCAAGCACAGACACACGGGTCAGTACATAGTCGATATATTCCGCAGTCTTCTCGCCAGGGCGAATGCCGGGGATAAAGCCGCCATACTTGCGGAGGTTGTCAGCGGTCTCCTGCGGATTGAACACGATTGCCGTGTAGAAGAAGCAGAAGAAGATGATCAACAGCGCATAGAGCACCATGAACAGCGGCTGGCCGTGGCCGAGGAGCTGCGCCGTGAGGCGAAGCCATTCCGAAGGATTCGTTTGGAATGACAAGGCCGTGGTGGGCAACAGTAGCAAGGACGACGCAAAAATTGGCGGAATCACGCCAGCAGTGTTCAGCTTCAACGGCAAGTGCGATGAGTTGCTCTCATAGAGCTTATTGCCGACCTGACGTTTCGGGTACTGGATCAAGAGACGACGCTGCGCGCGCTCCATGAACACGATCACCGCAATCGTTACACCGACCAGGACCAAGAGACCGAGAAGAAGCGGGGTCGATATCACGCCCTGGCGGCCAAGCTCGAAGGCCTGGGCCAGCACGCTCGGCATTTCAGCGATGATGCCGGCAAAGATGATCAGCGAGATGCCGTTGCCGATGCCGCGCTGAGTGATCTGCTCACCGAGCCACATCATGAACATGGTGCCGCCGGTCAGCGTGATCACCGTCGACATGACGAAAAAGAGACCAGGCTCCGCGACCACGGATCCCGATGACTGCAAACCGACAGCGATCCCCCAGGACTGGAACAGTGCCAGAATCACCGTGAGGTAGCGGGTATATTGATTGAGTTGCTTACGCCCCTGCTCGCCATCTTTCTTCAGCTTCTCCAGTTCCGGCACAACGGCCGTCAAAAGCTGAATGATGATCGAGGCGGAGATATAGGGCATAATATTCAACGCAAAGATCGCCATGCGGCCTACGGCGCCGCCGGCGAAGACGTTGAACATGGCGAGAACGCCCTGATTGGCGTTGAAAATCTGACGCAGCGCTTCGGGATCAATGCCAGGAAGCGGGATATAAGTGCCGATGCGGTAGACGATCAGCGCGCCAAGTGTGAACCAAATCCGTTTCTTGAGGTCCTCTGCCTTAGCGAGCGCCCCGAAATTCAGATTGGCGGCCAGTTGTTCCGCTGCCGATGCCATGGTGGCTCCGTCGGGACCGTGGGAGGGGTTAAGGGCTGTCCGACACCCTCAACGCAGTTCAACTTCACTTATGCCGAGAGCGCTCATTACGCTAGAGGGGAAACCTCAGACGACAAGGGCCGGTCCTCGCGGATCGGCCCTGATCGTTCCCGGCCTATGTCGACACGCCCTTAAGCTGCGTCGACGACCTTGGGCTTAAGGATCGTGACCGATCCGCCGGCCTTCTCGATGGCGGCAACCGCACCAGTCGATGCGCCGGACACCGAAATCGTCACCTTCGAGGTGACTTCTCCAGTCGCAACCAAGCGAATGCCGTCGCGGGAGCGGCGGATGACGCCAGCTTCTACGAGGCTCTTCTCAGTCACGCCGGACGCATTCAGCTTGCCGGCATCGATCGCCTTCTGGAGACGGGCCAACGTCACTTCAACCAAACTCAGGCGGAAGATGTTGTTGAAGCCACGCTTCGGAAGGCGACGATGGAGCGGCATCTGGCCGCCCTCGAAGCCCTTCAGACGCACGCCGGAGCGAGCCTTCTGACCCTTCACGCCACGGCCACCGGTCTTGCCCTTACCAGAGCCGATCCCGCGACCGATACGCATCCGCGGCTTCGACGAGCCCGGGTTATCTTTGAGTTCTGTGAGTTTCATAGCCTCACTCCTCGACCACTTTCACGAGGTGAGCCACCTTCGCGATCATGCCGCGCACGGACGGAGTATCCTCCAGCGTGGAACGGCGGTGCAATTTGTTCAGACCGAGACCAATCAGCGTAGCGCGCTGGCTGGACTCGCGGCGGATCGCAGAACCGATCTGCTCAACAGTCACTGTCTTGGCGGTCATTGTGCTTCAGCTCCCGTTGCTCACGCGTCGCCTTCGCCTTCCTCACGGCGCCGGGTCTGGAGGACCGACACCTTGAGGCCACGGCGAGCAGCAACCGAACGCGGGCTGTCCTGGTTCTTGAGCGCGTCAAAGGTGGCGCGCACCATGTTGTAGGGGTTGGACGAACCCATGGACTTGGCAACGACGTCGGCCATCCCAAGCGTCTCGAACACCGCGCGCATCGGGCCACCGGCAATGATACCGGTACCAGCAGGCGCCGCACGCAAGATGACCTTGCCAGCACCGTGACGACCGTTCACGTCATGGTGGAGGGTACGACCCTCGCGGAGCGCGACGCGGATAAAATTGCGCTTTGCCGAGTCGGTCGCCTTACGGATCGCCTCAGGCACCTCGCGGGCCTTACCGTGACCAAAGCCAACGCGGCCCTTTTGATCGCCAACCACAACGAGTGCCGCAAAGCCGAAGCGCTTGCCGCCCTTCACCGTCTTGGAGACGCGGTTGATGTGGACCAGCTTGTCCACGAATTCGGAATCTCGCTCCTCGCGGTTCCGTTCACGCTCACGTTCACGAGCCATATCGCATCCTTTCGGCGGAAATCACCGCCCGTGTCCGATCAGAACGAGAGACCGCCCTCGCGGGCGCCCTCCGCCAGGGCTTTGACCCGGCCGTGATAGAGATAAGCGCCACGATCGAACACGACCGCAGAGACGCCTGCCTTCACCGCGCGCTCAGCGACGAGCTTGCCCACCGCCGAAGCGGCAGCCGTATCGGCTCCCGTCTTCTGTGAGGCACGCACGTCTTTTTCCATTGAGGAAGCGCTCGCAAGCGTCACGCCATTCTGATCGTCGATGATCTGCGCATAGATATGCTTCGACGACCGGAACACGCTAAGCCGCGGACGCCCATTCGCCGCTGCGCGAACTGCGCGGCGGACACGCGCCTTGCGACGCTCCGTTGCATCCTGATTGTTGGCCATGATCGGCTCCTTCGGGAGGGCTGACCGCAAGCAAGCCTGCGGTCACACCGTCACTTCTTCTTGCCTTCCTTGCGGAAGATGAACTCGTTCTCATACTTGACGCCCTTGCCCTTGTAGGGCTCGGGGCCGCGGAAGGCTCGGATTTCGGCCGCAACCTGACCAACCTGCTGCTTGTCGATGCCGGAGATCATGATCTCGGTCGGCTTCGGGGTTGCAACGGTGATCCCCGTGGGAACCTGGTAGTTCACGTCATGGCTATAGCCGAGGGAGAGGTTCAACACCTTGCCCTGAGCTGCAGCCTTGTAGCCCACGCCGGTGATTTCCAGCTTCTTCTCAAAGCCCTTGGTGACACCCTGCATCAGGTTGGACACCCGAGTGCGAGACATGCCCCACATGGCGCGAGACCGCTTTGAATCCGTGCGCGGATTGACCTTGATCGCGCCCGCTTCGAGCACGACCACGACTTCTTCAGGAGCCGTGAAGGCGAGCTCGCCCTTCGGACCCTTGACCTTAATGGTCTGATCGACGACCTGGGCGGTAACGCCCTGAGGTACGGCGACCGGCTTCTTACCGATACGAGACATGGTCTGTTCCTTGTCCGAGCGCCGTTAGAATACCGTGCAAAGCACTTCGCCGCCGACATTGTTGTCGCGCGCGTCGTGGTCGGCCATCACGCCCTTCGGCGTCGAAAGGATGGTGATGCCGAGACCGTTAGACACGCGCGGAACCGCGTCGACACCGGCATAAACGCGCCGGCCAGGCTTGGACACGCGGGCAATCTCACGGATCACCGGTGCGCCATCGAAATACTTCAGCTCGATCTCGAACTCCGAACGACCGTTCGGATGCGTGACCGTCATATAGTCGCGAATGTAGCCTTCCGACTTCAACACATCGAGCACGCGTGCGCGAAGCTTGGAGCCGGGGGTGAGAACGCGCGACTTGCGACGCATCTGCGCATTGCGGATGCGGGTGAGCATATCGCCCAGAGGATCATTGATGGACATCTGATGCCCTCCCCTTACCAGCTCGACTTAACGAGACCGGGAACCAGGCCCTTGCTGCCCAGTTCACGCATTGCAACGCGGCTCATGGCGAGCTTGCGATAGTAAGCACGCGGGCGACCCGTCACTTCGCAGCGATTGCGAATGCGGATCTTGGCGCCGTTGCGCGGCATTTCAGCAAGCTTGAGGGTTGCTGCGAAGCGCTCTTCGATCGGCAGCGACTGGTTCATCACCGTCGCCTTCAATTCGGCCCGCTTCTTCAAATCGCGTGCGGTCATAGACCGGCGGCGATTATTCTTCTCGATGGAGCTCTTCTTCGCCATCGTAATCTCCTAGTGTCCGCGTTTGAACGGGGATTTAATATCCCCGGCTCACTGCCGGAACGGGAAGTTGAAAGCCTTGAGGAGAGCACGAGCTTCCTCGTCAGACTTGGCGGTGGTGCACACAATGATATCCATGCCCCAGACCTGATCGACGCGATCATAGTTGATCTCAGGGAACACGATGTGCTCTTTCAGGCCGAGGGCAAAGTTGCCGCGACCATCAAAGCTCTTCGGGTTCAGACCACGGAAGTCTCGAACGCGCGGCAGCGCGATCGTGACCAACCGGTCCATGAACTCATACATGCGCGCCTTGCGCAGTGTTACCTTCGTGCCGAGCGGCATGTTCTCGCGAACCTTGAAGTTCGAGATAGCTTTGCGCGCCCGGGTGATCACAGGCTTCTGGCCAGTGATCAAGGCAAGGTCGGCAGCCGCAACGGATGCCTTCTTGGAGTCGGCAGTGGATTCGCCGACGCCCATGTTTACGACGATCTTCTCGATCTTCGGCACTTCAAGAGCGTTCTTGTAACCGAACTGCTCGATCATCGCCGGCCGAACGACCGTCTCATAATGCGCCTTGAGGCGCGGGCTGTACTCGACCTCAGCCATCGATCGTCTCCCCGGACTGCTTGGCGACGCGCACTTTCTTGCCATCGGCCAAGACCTTGAAACCAACGCGAGTTGGCTTGCCCGTCTTGGGATCGGCGATCGCCACATTGGACAGGTGGATCGGCGCTTCCTTAGAGATGATACCGCCCTGCTGGTTCTGCGTCTGGCGCTGGTGGCGCTTGACGATGTTGACGCCACGCACGAGAGCACGGCCCTCGGTCGGCATCACCTGGATAACCTCACCCGTGCGGCCTTTGTCGCGGCCGGCGAGCACGACGACCTTGTCGCCCTTGCGGATCTTTGCGGCCATCACAACACCTCCGGCGCGAGCGAGATGATCTTCATATGGTTCTTGGCGCGAAGCTCGCGCGGAACCGGTCCGAAGATACGGGTGCCGATCGGCTCTTTCTGATTGTTGATCAGAACCGCTGCGTTCTTGTCGAAGCGGATCACCGAACCGTCGGCGCGACGGATGTCCTTGGCGGTCCGCACGACCACCGCCTTCATCACATCACCCTTTTTGACGCGGCCGCGAGGGATCGCTTCCTTGACGGAAACAACGATCACATCGCCGACATGGGCATAACGACGCTTCGCGCCGCCAAGCACCTTGATGCACATGACGCGGCGTGCGCCTGAATTATCCGCCACGTCGAGATTGGTTTGCATCTGGATCATGACGCAACCTCTGTGTTTCGCGCCCGTCTCGGGTCTCCCCGACGGCGGCGCGCTGTTCTGAAATATTCAACCTGCCGAAAAGCTCACGCCTGCGGCAGCACGACCCACCGCTTCAGCTTCGAGACGGGCTTACCCTCCTCGATGCTAACGGTTTCACCTGCCTTGAACACGTTGCCCTCATCGTGAGCGTGGTAGTTCTTGGACCGGCGAACCGTCTTCTTCAGCAGAGGATGGGTGAAGCGACGCTCCACCTTCACCACTACCGTCTTATCCTGCTTGTCGCTGACGACGACGCCCTGGAGCACGCGCTTCGGCATTTCGCCCTCACTTCGCTGCGGCGCGCTTATGCGCCGAAATGGTTTTCACCCGCGCGATGTCACGGCGGACCTGACGGACGCGCGCGACATTCTCAAGCTGGCCGGATGCCTTCTGAAAGCGCAGGTTGAACTGCTCTTTCTTCAAATCACCCACCAAGGTCTCGAGCTCGTCGAGGGTCTTGGTCCGAAGTT
Source organism: Alphaproteobacteria bacterium (assembly GCA_037143285.1). Taxonomy (GTDB): domain Bacteria; phylum Pseudomonadota; class Alphaproteobacteria; order Rhizobiales; family Phreatobacteraceae; genus Phreatobacter. Next base: position 6,459 of record JBAWYY010000137.1, read on the forward strand.
CCTCGGCTTTCATGATCCCCTCCTTACTCGGCAATGCGCTGGACAAAGCGCGTACGGATCGGGAGCTTCGCAGCTGCCAATTCGAGCGCCTTCTTTGCGACCTCGACGGTGACACCGTCGAGTTCAAACATGATCCGGCCTGGTGCGACTTTCGCCGCCCAGAATTCCGGAGCGCCCTTACCCGAACCCATTCGGACTTCGGCAGGCTTCTTCGAAACCGGCACATCCGGGAAGATTCGGATCCAGACGCGGCCAGCACGCTTCATCTCGCGGGTCATCGCGCGACGAGCAGCCTCGATCTGACGGGCGGTGAGCCGCTCTGGCTCCATCGCCTTCAGGCCGAACTGGCCAAAATTGAGTTCCGTGCCGCCCTTCGCGGGACCGGAAATCCGGCCCTTGAACTGCTTACGGAACTTGGTGCGCTTCGGTTGAAGCATGGGTCAGGTTCCTTCTCGTCTCACGCCGCGTCGCGGTCGCGGTCGCCACCGCGCGGACGGCGGGTCGAGCCCTCGGTTTCGGCCAATTTCTTGTCCTGCGCCATGGGATCGTGTTCCATGATCTCGCCTTTGAAGATCCAGACCTTCACGCCGCACGTCCCGTAGGTCGTGAACGCCGTGCCGGTGCCGTAGTCCACGTCGGCGCGCAGCGTATGCAGCGGCACGCGGCCTTCGCGGTACCACTCCGTCCG
>JBAWYY010000138.1:0-7136 GCA_037143285.1 Alphaproteobacteria bacterium
CCATTGCCCAAAAGGATCGGCGCAAGCGTGCGATCCGCTTCAATCCGTGTGCGATAGACCGACAAGACATCGGGACGGTCGAGAAAATAGGTGATGCGTCGGAAGCCTTCCGCCTCGCATTGCGTGCACCAAGTGCCCGACGAGCGGTAGAGGCCCATGAGCTGGGTATTGGCCTCAGGCTCCAAGAGCGTCTCAATTGTCAGCGAAAAGGCCCCCGGCGGCGGCGCTGCAATGGTCAAGCTGTCGGGTGTCGCGACATAGGCGTCGGGTGCGAGCGGTGCACCGTTGAGCGCGAGTGAGACCAGCGTCAGCCCATCACCGTCGAGCACCAGCGGCGCGCCAGCTGTGCCTTTAGGGTGAGGCTCAAAGGAGATGGCTGCGATCACCTGCGTGCGGTTGGGCGCGAGCTTCACGGTCAGTTCGACATAGGGAATGGCAAAATCCGGGGGACGATAGTCTGAAAGCCGCACCGGGCGCGCTTGATCACTGCGCATGTCCACATCACTCCCTTGCGGCAAGCCTCGCCGCGTCAGGCGTTTTGCACGGAAACGGCGTCTTTCGCCAGAGCCCCGGTCGGCCGTCGCGGCTCGGCATGGCTCACCACCCGCGCGATATCGGGGAAGGCGAGGCGCAATTGGCGCTCGACTTCGTCCACCGCGCTGTGAACCTCCCGCACCTTGAGGGCCGGATCGGTTCGGCAGTGGAAATTGACGATCAAACCCTCGTCGCTCGAGCGTACGCGGATGTTATGCACATCCTCCACCGGGCCATGCGCCCCGGCGAAGCGCTGGAGCGCTTCGGTGACCGCCGCTACCATTTCGGCTGAGCAATCCAGCCCGCTGATGGTTTCCACCTGCAACGGCTCGATATGGGTCTCCACCTCGATTGCCATGCCAAGTTCGGCTCGGATCGCGGTTTCCAGCGCGCTTGCGACCTCATGGGCTTCGGCCAAGGTCAGGGCGCCATCGACCTCCAGATCAAGCCCGATGGATACGACATCGCCCAGGTGATGGACGGTGACGTGATGCACCGCGAGGCCCTCATTGCGGGCGATCACATGGACGCGTTCGAGAACGGTCTCATCATCAAGTGCGATGGGATTAGCTGTCACGACCGAAGACGTGCCGGGATGGACAGCGGCGGCCGCGTCACTTACCGCCTGCTTGATCGCGACGACCCGATCCAGCGGTAAGGTACGGCTCACCTTGACCATGATCTCCGCAAAAACGGTCGGCCCAACAGTGCGCAATCGCATCTGGTCGAGGTCGACAACGCCGGGCACGCGGCGCACTGCCTTGGCGATGGCCTCGCTCACGCCCTTGGGTGCTGCATCCATCAAGGTGTCGATGGTGCGTTGACCCAAGCGCCAGCTCATCACGCAAATGAGGATCGCGACCGCAATGGCGGCAATCGCGTCCGCCTTGGGATAGCCGAGCCAGACGAAAATGAGGCCCACAAGCACCACGGCGGATGCTGCCATGTCGGACGCAAAGTGCAGCGCGCCGGATTCGAGCGCGTGGCTCCCGGTCTCATGGGCGATGCGCCCCATTTCCCGCACGCGCCAGGCATCAACAGCGATCACGATCAGCACAAAAACGGCCATGATCGGCGTCACCGTGACCGGATGGCTATCTTCCCAAAGGCGTCGCACCGCCTCCGTCATCACAATCCCTGACACGAGAAACAAGAAGGCCGTCTCGGCGAGCGCTGCCAGCGACTCGCTTTTGCCGTGGCCATAATGATGGGTCGTGTCGGCGGGCTTGTCGGAAATACTGACCGCATAGAAGGTCAGAAGCGTTGCGCCCACATCGACAAGGCCATGAGCTGCTTCGGTCAGGATCGCGAGCGAGCCGCTCCACAAGCCAACAGCAGCCTTGGCCGCAGTGAGCGCGACCGTTATCGCGATCGAAATCAGGGCGGCGCGCTGCTTGATCGAAACCATCGGCGGATGTCCAACTGACGGGGGAGTGTGGGGTAGGCCCTTAGGCAGCAGGGGTCAATCCTGCCGGGATGAATGCGCTCTACGGGAAAGATCTATCAGCCCGCGACGTCGCGAGCCAATTGGTGGCACCTCGGGACGGGCCGTACAGAAATCGGGTGTCTAAGAGCGAACTTGCGTGAGAGAACGCGGGGGATACGGAGCCCCCAATGCCGATCACCAATCTAAGCCCCTTCAATCGCCTGTTCGCTACCGCGTCAGGCGTCCAAGCCGCGGATCAAATCGCCTATGCGGCGATCCCGATAACCGTGGTCCTAGCGCTCGGCGGTGGGCCCGGCCTGGTCGGCCTCCTTCTCGCGGCACAAACGGCGGCCTGGCTCATTGTGTCGCTGCCTGCCGGCGTCATTGTTGATCGTCTGGATCGGCGCGCGATCTTCATCACGGCGCTCTGCCTCTCCCTTGCCGCAAGCCTTGCTGCCGCCCTTGCCGCAGCGCTTGGGAGTGTCTGGCTCCTTGGCCTCGCGGTATTTTTGGGAGCCTCCGGCACAGTCACCTTCGTTTTGGTCCAAATCGGGCTTGTCCAGACGCTGATCGAAGGGCCTGAACTTCCCCGCGCCAATGCCCGCATTGAGCTTGCCCGGGCAACAGCCATTTGCTTCGCGCCCTTCGGGGTGGGCTGGCTCGCAACCACCGTGTCGCCGCTCGCCGGTTATCCGCTGGCGGCCGTTTTTGCCCTGGTGGCGCTCGGCTTTGGTTTGACCGTGCCTGTCCCCCCGCGCTCCGGCGAAACAAAAACCCAGCAATCTCCCCTACAGGCCATCGTCTATGGCGCGCGCTTCGTGCTGGCTGAACCGCTTTTGCGCGCCATCGGGCTCTGCGCGATCTTCTGGAACTTCGCTTTCGTCGCGCTCGCCGCAGCTTTCGTTCCCTTCGCGCTCTCAAGGCTCGGCACCGATGTCGCAGGCGCCGGTCTCGTCCAGGGCGCAAGCGGCGTCGGCATGATCCTCGGTGCGCTCACGGCGCCGGCCCTGTTCGCGCGCGCCCAGCCCCGCTTTTTCCTTGTCTTCGGCCCGATTGTCTCGGCGCTCGCGGCCTTCTTTCTGGTCATCGCGCCCGCTGGCGGCGGGCTGCCCCTTGCCGCTGTCGCCTATTTTCTGATCGGCTTTGGCCCAATGCTCTGGTTGGTGATGCAGACATCCATCCGCCAACTCGTCACCCCCGGCGAAGTCATGGGCCGGGTCACCGCCACCATTCAGGTCGCAATCTACGGCGTACGCCCCATCGGCGCCCTGATCGGCGGTTTTGTCGGCCAAGTCTATGGCGTCGACGCCGCCATGATCCTTGTTCTCTCAGCCTTTACAGCCTCTGCCGCTGCCGCGCTGTTCTCGCCGCTTGCCCAGGTGCGCGAGATGCCGAGCCGGCAATCTGCATGAGCCGCATGAAACCGTGTCGCTTGGCGTGGCGCGGGCTTTGACGTATCACCACGTCAGTCAAACGTGAGGATCCGCCATGGTCGCCGCTCCTGCCCTGAAGCTCGCCGAGCCTGCCTATGTGAAAGACAACGAGGAATTCAATTGGGAAGACCCGTTGAACCTCGAAGGGGAACTCAGCGAAGAAGAGCGCATGGTTCGCGACACAGCGCGCGCCTATTGCACCGATAAGCTCTTGCCGCGCGTGACGTCGGCCTTCCTCGATGAGCGTTTTGATCGCGAGATCATGAGCGAAATGGGGGCTCTCGGCCTCCTCGGCTCCACCATTCCCTCGCAATATGGCGGCGCTGACCTCACCTATGTGTCCTACGGGTTGATTGCCCGCGAGGTGGAGCGGATCGATTCCGGTTATCGCTCGGCCTGCTCGGTTCAGTCCTCCCTCGTGATGTATCCGATCTATGCCTATGGCTCCGAAGCCCAGCGCTTGAAGTACCTGCCGAAACTTGCCACCGGCGAATGGGTCGGCTGCTTCGGTCTCACCGAGCCGGATGCCGGTTCTGATCCCGCCTCAATGAAGACCCGCGCCACCAAAGTTGCCGGTGGCTATGTCCTAAAGGGCTCGAAAATGTGGATCACCAACTCGCCCATCGCGGATGTGGCGGTGGTTTGGGCCAAATCCGAGGACGGTATTCGCGGCTTCGTCGTCGAGCGGGGCATGAAGGGTTTCACCACTCCGAAGATCGAAGGCAAGGTCAGCCTGCGCGCCTCCATCACCGGCGAAATCGTGCTCGATGACGTCTTCGTGCCGGAAGAGAACCTCCTGCCCAATGCTCGCGGTCTCTCCGGCCCCTTCGGCTGTCTCAACCGCGCGCGCTATGGCATTGCATGGGGCGTGATGGGTGCAGCTGAGGATTGCTGGCACCGTGCTCGCCAGTACACGCTTGACCGCAAGCAATTCGGCAAGCCCCTGGCGGCGACCCAACTCGTACAAAAGAAGCTCGCGGACATGCAGACCGAGATCACCTTGGGTCTTCACGCCGTCCTGCGCTTGGGTCGGATGATGGATGACCACACTGCAGCCCCGCCGGCGATTTCGCTGTTGAAGCGCAACAATTGCGGCAAGGCGCTCGATATCGCTCGCGCCGCCCGCGACATGCACGGCGGCAACGGCATTTCGGCCGAGTATCACGTCATACGCCACATGGTGAACCTTGAAACGGTCAACACCTATGAAGGCGCCCATGACGTGCACGCGCTGATTTTGGGCCGGGCCCAGACCGGCATCCAAGCGTTCTTCTAAGGAATTCGGGGCCGCACGACCTGCGGCCCTTATTCTCATCCCACCGGATGATCGTTTAGGGTTATGCCAGCGCGATCAAAGCCTTCGTGAGCGATGATGATGGATCCATCAGCGGTGCCAGCACCGTGAAGTGATTGGCATTGGGCATGATGATCTCGTCCATCTCGGCGCCAACAGCCGACCAAGCGGTGACGAGTGCGCGGGTTTGGCGGTGATATTCGCTGGATTCATCACCCCCCACGACGGCGGTTACCTTCAGCCCCCGCCTCGGCGTCCAAGTGAGCGGCGACAGCCGCGAACATTGCGGCGCATCGAGCTTCAGCGCGTTGTTGACGAAGGTCTGCATCAGCGGTGACAGATGAAACAGGCCGGAGATCGGCATTGCGCCCGCGATGATCGGCTCGTCCTCGCCGAAGGCCGGCCAATTGGTGCCGCCAAGACAGGCTGCCAAATGACCGCCCGCCGAATGGCCGAAGGGCAGCACCATCCGCCCGGTCTTCGCCTTCAGCGCCTTCGCGCAGGCGATCATCTGATCGACGATGACCCCGAGCGGCACATTAGGGCAAAGGTCATAGCCGGCAATCGCCACATCGAAGCCATGGCTGTTCGGCGCATGGGCCATATGGCTGAACGACGACTTATCAAGCGCCTGCCAATAGCCGCCATGGATGAACATCATCACCGGCGCGCCGGGTTTCGGCGAGGACGCGGGGAAAAAATCATACTTCGCCCGCGCAGTATCGCCATAGGCGACATTGAGTTTCACGCCCTTAGCGCTCCCCCGATAGGCCGCAGCATCCGCTGCCCATTGCCCCATGATGGTGGCGTGTTCCGGCACCATGGCTCGATTGTTATACTCAGCGTTCAGGTCGAGCGGCATGATGGCTCCAAAGGCGAAACAGTCGTCGCGAGCTTACGACGGGCAGGGGGCGTCCCGTCAAATCAGCCGATCAGCATGAAGCGGTCGACATCGACGAGCCCGCGATCGGAGATTTTAAGGTGCGGGATCACCGGCAGGGGCAGAAATGCGACCTGCAGGAACGGCTCAGCCAAAATGACGCCAAGGCCACGGGCAGCCTCGCGCAGCGCTTCAAGCGGGCCGATGAGATTTTCATAGGGCTGATCGCTCATAAGCCCCGCGATCGGCAGTGCCAATTCGGCCCGCACCTCGCCGCCCTCCACCACCACAAAGCCGCCCCGCAGCGCGACACAGCGGTTGACCGCGAGCGCCATATCCGCGTCATCGGCCCCGACCACGCAGATATTATGGCTGTCGTGTCCGATGGACGATGCAATAGCGCCGCGCTTCAGCCCAAAGCCATGGACGAAGCCGCGGCCGATATTGTCGTTGATCCCGTGGCGCGCGACGACCGCCACTTTGACAGCGTCTTGGACGAAATCCGGCTGTGAGAAGCCGCCGATATCAGGCAATTCCATGCGCAAATGCTCGGTGATGATCTTGCCCGGTATGACGCCGATCACCGAATGGGTCGCGCCTTTGGCTGGAATTTTGAAATCCCCGGCCTCAACGCGCCGTGCCTTCATGCTGTCGAGCCCGACGGGCGCGATGGCCACGCGCCCCGCATAGGCCTCATCCGAAACGAGCACGCCACCGCAGAGCACGTCGGATACCGCACAGGCCTCCAAATCATCCAACAGCACGATATCGGCGCGCCGCCCCGGCGCGATCAGGCCCCGGTCCCGCAGGCCGAAGGCTGTGGCCGCCGTGAGCGAGGCCGATCGATAGGCCGCAAGCGGCGGCACCCCCAATGAAATCGCGGTGCGGATGATGTGGTCGAGATGGCCCTCATCGCGAATATCGAGGGGATTGCGGTCATCGGTGCAGAAGGCGAGGAACGGCGATGTCGCGACGGTGAGCAGCGGCGCCAGCGCGTGCAAATCCTTCGACACCGAGCCCTCGCGGATCATCACCGTCATGCCCTTGCGGATCTTTTCGAGCGCCTCTTCCGCACTGGTCGACTCATGTTCGGTCCGAATGCCCGCGGCGATATAGCCGTCGAGGTCGCGGCCCCTAAGCAAGGGCGCATGGCCATCGATATGGCCGTTGGAGAAAGCTGAGAGCTTCGCAAGGCAGCCGGGATCGCCGTGGAGCACGCCCGGAAAATTCATGAACTCGGCAAGGCCGATGACCTTTGGATGGGCGCGATAGGGTTCGAGATCGGCCGCCTCCAGCCGCGCGCCGGAGGTCTCAAGCTCGGTTGCCGGCACGCAGGACGAGAGATTGACCCTCAGGTCCATCACGGTGCGTTCAGCGCCGCTCAGCATGTAATCGAAGGCCGCCGTTCCCATCACATTGGCCATCTCGTGAGGGTCTGAGATGGCTGTTGTGACGCCATGGCGCGCGACGCAGCGGTCGAATTCCATGGGGGTTACGAGCGAACTTTCGATATGCAAATGCGTGTCGATGAAGCCCGGCACCGCAATGCGGCCGCGCCCTTCAATCACG
>JBAWYY010000139.1:0-7130 GCA_037143285.1 Alphaproteobacteria bacterium
CCCATCCCGAACCAGGTGCGATAAATGGCTGTTGTGAAGGTATGAACGCCGAAATATTGCACCGTGCCGAAATCAGCGAGCGCTTCCATCAGCGCCAGGGCAACGCCGGCGGCAATGGCAGGCCGCGCCATGGGCAGTCCCACCCGCGTAAAGGCTGCGAAGGGGCCAGCGCCAAGGGTGCGCGACGCCTCGAGCACGCAGACCGATTGGTCGAGAAAGGCCGTGCGCGCGAGCAGATAGACGTAAGGGTAGAGCACGAGGGTGAACATGGCGCCGGCGCCGGCAAGCGAATGCACCTCCGGGAACCAATAATCCCCGCGCCCCCAGCCGAAGAGCGCGCGCAGCGAGCTCTGGATCGGGCCGGCATAGGCCATGGCATCGGTATAGGCATAGCCGATGATATAGGCGGGGATCGCCAGTGGCAGCAGCAGCGCCCATTCCAACAGGCGCGAACCTGGAAAGCGGCACATGGTGACAAGCCAAGCCGCCCCCACCCCGATGATCGCCGTGCCGAGGCCGACGATCATCATGAGGCCCAAGGTATTGAGCACGATCTCGCCGAGCAGCGTATCGATCAGGTGATTGATCGCCACATCGAAAGGCGCAATGCCGGTTGAGACCACCGCCAGGATAGGCAGACAGACAAGGGCTGCGATGCCGAGCGACAGCCCGATCAGCACGCCCTGTCCGGCAGAACCGGCGGTTCGGCGCCGCAGGGCGGGCCGATAATCCGAAGCAAGATCGGTCAAAACGTCACTTCCAACCGGTCCTGTCCATGATGCGCAGGGCTTCCGCATTGTTGCGGGCAAACACCCGCGCATTCAGCTGATCGGCCTTGAAGCGCCCGAAGGAGGCGATTTCCGCCGGCCATTCCACGCCCTCAACCGCCGGATACTCGGAATTGCCCAGCACGAAATGGCGCTGTGCCGAGGGCGTCGAGAGATATTCGAGGAAGGCGCGTGCAGCTTCCGGGTTTTTGGCGTGGCGCGCCATGCCGGCCGCCGAGACATTCACATGGGTGCCGCGATCGGCCTGGTTCGGGAAGATTAACGTAACCTTCTCCACAACCTCCCGATCCTGCGGACGCTGCGACTTGATCAGGCCGCCGAAATAATAAGTGTTGGCGACCGCGATATCGCCTTCGCCGGCTGCCACCGCCCGGATCTGGTCGGTATCGCCACCGCGCGGCGGGCGGGCGAGATTGGCGACCACGCCGCGACACCAGGCTTCCGTGCGCTCAGGCCCGAGCGCCGCCAGCACCGAGCCGGTGAGCGACTGCGTATAGATATAGCTCGACGAGCGGGTCAGCACCTTGCCGCGCCATTTCGGATCGGCGAGGTCTTCATAAGTGGTGATGTCGCCGGCCTTCACGCGGTCCTTCGACACAACGAGCACGCGCGCGCGGCTCGAAAAGCCGAACCAATGGCCATCGGGATCACGCAGCGGCGCGGGGATGCGGCTCACAAGCAGTTCCGAGGCGGTCGGCTGCAACAGGCCGAGCTCATTGGCTCGTTCGATCCGGCCGGCATCGGTGGTGAGGAAGATATCGGCGGGGCTGTTTACGCCCTCAGACCGCATGCGCTCGATCAGCGCTTCGGGCTGGGCTTCCACGCGATTAACGCGAATGCCGGTGGCGCTGGCAAAATCCGAATAGAGCCGCTCGTCCGTATCATAGTGACGGGAGGAATAGAGGTTCACCACGCGCGACTGGGCGCGGGCGAGCGTCGGGCTTGCGAGAAGGGCCGCGGCGGACAGAACAGCCGTGCGGCGGGAAAGCTTAAAGGTCACACTCATCTCCAGGTGCGGGGTCAAGGGCCGGCCAGGGAACGAGGGTGAAGATATAGAACTCGATCCTTACAGCCAAGCCTTTGGTGAAACATTAGAATTTTTAAAAGCTGCAGTTTGGAATTCTTCCAGATCGTCAGAATTTGTGAGCCTGGTCCGATGCTTCGCGAGCGCGTGTGATCGCGCTTATGCGGTCAAATCTGCGCATTTATCCTGATAGGGCCGCTCCGAGGCTGCGACTTAAATCGCAGCACCCCGGGCGAGATAGGGTCCGATGCGGAAGTCGTGGCCTGCCTGACCATAGACGAGCGCGCTGCCATCGAGGCGCGTGACGGCGCCGCCTGCTGCCGCCAAAACCGCATGGCCCGCCGCCACATCCCATTCATTGATGGGTGTGAAGCGCACTGTCAGATCGGCGGCACCCTCGGCAATACGGCAGAACTTCAAGGAGGAACCGAGGGGGACCCGCCTCATGACGTGATGGTCGTCGAGCCAGCGATCAACCGCCGCTTCCCCGTGGGACCGGCTGACCAGCGCGGTCGGCCCTTCGCTCGGCCGCGGCCGCACTTTAATGAAGCGTCGCTCGCGCGCGTCCGACAGGCGCAGGCCGCTCGCATCGATCGTGCAGGTCTCAGCCTGTTTGGCGCCCCACCACAATTGACCAAGGGCCGGCGCATAGACAACGCCCGCAACCGGGTGTCCGTGATCAACAAGCGCGATATTGACGGTATATTCGTCGCGACCAGCGACGAATTCGCGGGTGCCGTCCAGCGGATCGACCGCGACGAATTTGTCGGTGGTGCGAGGGAACACGCCGCTTGCGGCCTGTTCCTCCGCCAGCACCGGCAAGCCCGGCACCAAGCGGGTGAGACCTTTGAGAATGATCTCTTCGGCTTCTTGATCGGCAATGGTCACCGGCGAGCCGTCGAGCTTCGCCGCAACCCGGCATCCCGCAAGCGCTGCGATCCGCGCGCCAGCCTCCAGCGCCACTTCGGCAAGCGCATCGATGAGGGCGGGATTCGTGAGGTCCGTGACCATAGCCAACCAATAAACCCTTCCCGTCGCCAATGTCATTGCCCAATCGACAGAGGGCACCGTTGCAGGGGCTGCATTAACCGGGGGTTAACCGCCTTTCTTCGGCGAAGATTCACCGCGTGGTGGCAGGGTAGTGGGTGGTGAGGGGGCGTCACCGCTGTGTGGGATTGTGCCGATGAGTATCGCGTTCGGCAGGACGTTGGGGCCAAGTCGCGCCCTTAAATGGGCATTTGTGGGTATCGTGGCCGTGACCCTCGCGGCCTGCGGTCGTCACGGCTATATCCAGCGCGAGGCTTGGCGGTCTGACCTCGAGCGCCGCTGCATGTCGTCGGGCGCCGTGCAGATGACACGCTATGTCCAGCGCACCAATCCCATTAGCGGCCCCGGCACCTGTGGCATGGACTATCCCTTGAAGGTTGCGGCCCAGGCTCAGGGGGCTGTTGCCTATGACCGGCCGCAGACCATGGCCTGCCAAATGGTGCCGACCGTCGACCGCTGGATCGCCAACGTGGTCCAACCCGCGGCTCAGCGCTGGTTCGGAGCCCAAATCATCGAGGTCAAGGCCGGCTCCTACTCCTGTCGAGGCGTGCGCGGCGGCTCATCCGGCCGCATGTCGGAGCACGCCTATGGCAATGCGCTCGACGTCTTCGCCTTTGAGCTTTCCACCGGCCACACCGTGCGGGTGCGCACCCATTGGCGCGGCGACGGGCCGGAGACCGCTTTCTTACGCGAGGTGTTCATCCGCGCCTGCGATCATTTTACCACGGTGCTTGGTCCGGGCTCCGATGCCTTCCACTACGACCATTTCCACCTGGATCTTGCTCGCCACGACCCGCAATGGACCCGCCGCGTCTGCCGGCCGCGGCCCGAAAGCGTGCAATTGCCCAATGTGACGCCACGGCCTGCGGCCTGGAGTTTTGGACAACCGCTGCCTTTGCGCTGATCCTGCCTTCCTACGGCCCCTATGCTCCACTACATGAGGAGTAACGGGTCAGACCGAGGGGACAGACCGCGCGTGCAGAATAGCCTTCTGACACTAGCCTTCCTGGTGATTTCGGCGATCCTCGCGGCGATTGTCGTGCCGACTTTCGTCGACTGGACCGCCCATAAGCGCTGGATCGAAGCGGAAACCGAGCGGCTGAGCGGCATGCCCGTTGCGATCGACGGGCCGATTTCCCTTTCGCTCCTGCCTCATACCCGACTGGTCGCCAACACGGTCACGATTGGCTCATCCGACAGCGGTGCGCGCGTTGGCCGGCTTGAAGCCGAAGTGCTGCTTGGCCCCCTGCTGCGCGGGCGCCTTGAGCTCGCAAGCCTTTCCCTGTCGCGGGCCGTGGTCACCGTGACGCCGGCCCGTGGCACACCGTTTCACCTGATGGCGGTGGACGACCTCAGCATCACCGACAGCTCCGTCTCGGTCATCGATCCGCAGGCCGGCCGCATGCTTGTCGCGGAGGGCCTCCGCCTCCATGGCAGCTCCCAGGGTGAAAAAGGCCCCTTACGCTTGCAGGGCTCAGGCCTCGTGGCCGGGCGCGACGTGCCCCTGCAATTGGCGCTGAACGTCAATGAAACCGGCGCCCTCTTCGTTCGCCTCCGCTCGTCGGATCGCGCAGGCGGCATCGGCGTTGAGGCCGAGGGCATTGTTGCCGCAGACGACCGGCCGCGCTTCGACGGCACGGTGATTTTGACCGGCGGGCGGGCGGATATGCCCTGGCGCATTGCCGGCCGCGCTCAGGCGACCCGCGCAGCGCTTGTCTTTGATCGCGCCGATCTGGAAATGGGGCTTGCGGATAAAAATGTGCGCGGCACCGGCGCGCTCCGCCTCGATCTCGGCGCAAGCCCCCGCTTTGAGGCGGTGGTGAGCGCCCGCCAGGTCGATCTCGACCGGCTGGCGGGTGTGAACGGTACGCCGAACCAGGTTCTGAGTGCGCTGGCGCTTAAGGTCCCGGCCGCCACCTTGCCGGCCTTTGAGGGGACCGTCGGCTTCGACGTCTCCGGTCTTGTGCTCGGCGGTCAGCCGCTCGGTGATCTCACCGGCGATATCGTTGCGGGGACGCAAGGATGGCGCGCCGAACAGATCGTCGTGAAACTCCCCGGCGAGAGCCGCCTCGACGCGAAGGGGCGCTTTGCCTTTGGGGGGGATCCGAGCTTTGAGGGTTCGGTCGCCATCAACTCGCTGCGCCCCTCGGCGCTGATCGCTTGGCTCGATGGCGAGGCAAGCGCCGACCTGCCCGCCGATCCCATCACCCTTTCAACCGAGCTTCTCTGGAACAGCACGAGGCTGCGGCTTGATCGCCTGACGACCGACAGTGCCGCCGGCCGCGCTCAAGGCCGCATCCTGGTGGAGCGCCCTGCCTTGGGCCGTCATTCGGCCTCCGTCGATTTGACCGGCGATGTCATCGATCTCGACCGCTTGCGCCGGCTGGGCTCAGCCTTTGGGGCACGGCTTGATCCCGCAACCGACAGCCGGGTGACCCTTGTGGCCGCGCAGGCAAGCCTTGCGGGCCTGCCCATCACCGGCCTTGATCTTGATATCGCGACCGACGGCTCGCGCATCGCGGTAAGCCGTGCCCGGGCAGCCGACGTTGCAGGTGTCGCTTTCGATCTCTCCGGGACCATTGATGGCCCAGGGCAGGGCGCCATTTCAGGCGAGATCCGGCTCACCGCTCCCGACCGTCTCGCCGAGCGGCTCGGTCGTGATCCGGCAACGGCCGCCCTAGGCGCTGCCCTGGCAAAGCGGGCGGAGGCGCTGACGGGAACCGCCGTGACGCTATCCGCCACCACGCCCACCGCCGAGACGGCGGACCTCAAAATCGCCGGGCGCTTGGGGGCGCTTGATCTTGATGTCGCGGCCCGTCTCAACGGCTCGATCCTCCAAGGGTTTACCAGCGCCCAAGTGAGCGCGGTCGCGGAGGCTCGCGAGGGCGCCGATCTCGTGGCTGTCGCCTCAGGCAAGCCTGCAGCGCTCCCCACCGGCGTTGGCGGCCGCCTGGAGGCAACGCTTAACGGCAGCCCCGCCGGCGCCGCGATCCGCGCGCGCCTAGCCCTGGGCGAAGGGCATCTCGATATCGACGGCCAAAACATTGGCGCCCGTTTTGAGGGGGCCGCGCGCCTGACAACCGATGACATCTCGGCGCTTGGCCCGCTTTTCGGCCTTGCCCGTGGGCTTTCGCCTCAGGGCTCAGCGCGGGGCAATGCCCGCGTGAGTTTTGATGGCGAAACCCTCGGACTTGCCGATCTCATGATCTCAAGCGCGGGCCGCACCGTCCGCGGCACGCTCGCCATTGGGGCTGCAAGCCTCAATGGCTCGCTGCAAGCCGACCGTGTCGACATTGAACAGGTCGCAGTCCTTGTGTCCGGACCTGCATGGCTCGTTGAACAGGTAGGCGACGAGCGGCCGGACTTGCCGCTTGGCCGCGCGCTCATCGATGGCTTTTCGGGCGAACTCGCGCTTGCCGCCGGCACCGTGACGGTCGGCCCCGTCGCTTTCAACGATGTGGCGGCTATCCTGACCCTCACCCCCAATGGCGCTCAGTTCTCCAAGGCTTCCGGCCGTGCGGGCGAGGTTGCCGTGACCGGGTCGCTGGCGCTGCAGCGCCTTTTCGGCACGACCCGAGCGCAAATCGAAGGTGCGATGACCGGGGTTCCCTCGGACCTTGCCATGCCAGGGCGCGCGGGCAGGGGGCAGGTGCAGCTTGCGGCGAGCGCCGAGGGCGCGACCCCGTCGGCCCTCATCACCAGCCTTGCCGGCGATGGCCGCCTGACCCTGCCGGCCGGCGCGGTCTCTGGCCGCGATGTCTCGGCGCTTGCCCGCATCACCCGCGAGGCTGATCGCCGCACCGATTTAGGGCGCGCCTTCACCGAGGCCGATCTGACCACGGCTCTCGACCGTGAACTCAGCCGCCCTCAGCCCTGGCCGCCGGTCGAGGTTCCCTTGATCCTCTCGGGGTCTTCGATCCGGATAGCGCCGGTCAGCCAGGCCTTGAGTGGTGGCGCTGCCGAATGGACCGTCAGGCTCGACCTGCAGGCAGGCTCTCTCGCAGCGGAAACGGTGCTGCGCGCCGATCCCGGCCTCGATGGCGAGGCGCCGCCCCGGGTGGTCGTTCATCACGAAGGCCCGCCATCCGCGCTTACCCGCAGGCTCGATTTCGATGATCTCGGCGGCTGGCTAGGGCTGCGCATGGTCGAGCGCGCTGGTCTTGCGCTGCAAATGCGCGAGGTTGACCGCTTCGAGCGCCAGCGTCAGCGCGCGTTTTCGCGGCTGCCCATCGCGCCACCACCTGAGCCTGTCACGGTTACGCCGGCCATTG
>JBAWYY010000140.1:0-7118 GCA_037143285.1 Alphaproteobacteria bacterium
GCAGCAAAGAGCACGGGTGGCAGCAGATCCTTGGTCCAGACGACCAATTGCGGGCCGATGACGCCGGCGACCACGCCACCCGTCAGCACCCAGGAGATCGCCTTCGGGCGGAAGGCGTCGGAAGCGGTGTCCGCGGCGGCAAAACGGTAGCTTTGGGCGGCAGAGGCGTAAAAACCGGCGCAGAAGGTCGCAAGGCAGAAGATCGGGAAGGACGAAAGCACCACCCCGAGATAGCCGAAGAGGCCGGTGATAAGCCCGGCGCCGGTTGCAATCTGATAGGCCGTGCGACGGCCGAAGCGGCGCACCAGCATGCCAACAGGGAGGGACGCTGCCGCAAGACCCACAACGAAGATGGAGATCGGCAAGGTCGCGAGCGACTTCACCGGCGCCAGATTGGCACCGACGATGGCGCCAGTCGCAAACATCACGGTGGTGTTGGCACCAGCCAAAGCCGAGGCCACCGCCAAGATGAAGGCGTTGCGCCGGGCAAGCCGGTCGCCAGCGTCAAGGGCTGAGGACGTTGTCGCGGTCATGGGACCTCCAGGAGGAGGATTTGCTCCTAAAGAGGTTCATGGGGAAAAACCATCCTCGCCACTTCGGGGGAGCCCTGCGGTTCGCTGGGGATTGTGACGGCGCCCTTCCCTTAGCCGTTGCAGCCTTCTATAAGCCTTGCTCGCCTGGAGATCGGGAGTTGTCCCGATTCCCCTATGTCTCCGACCCGGCCCCTGCGGCCTTCTCGTGACCTGCGGCTGATGACCAGCGTCCTCGTCCTGAACGGACCCAACCTCAACCTTCTCGGCACCAGGGAGCCTGCGATCTACGGATCGACGACCCTTGCCGATGTGGAAGCGATGTGTCGGGATGAAGGCGCGAAGCATGGTTTTGCGGTGGATTTCCGCCAGTCCAATCACGAGGGTGAGCTCGTCACCTGGATCCATGAGGCAGGCATCGCCCATCGCGAGGGCCGCCTTGTCGGAATCATCTTGAATGCGGGCGCCTATACCCACACCTCGCTCGCCATTGCCGATGCCGTGCGCGGGACGGGTGTGCCGATGATCGAAGTCCACATCACCAATGTTCACGCCCGCGAGGCGTTTCGTCATCACTCCTACCTTTCGGCCATCGCGCGTGGCGTGATCGTCGGGCTCGGCCCTCAGGGCTATCGGCTCGCGATCGCGGCGTTTGCTGGCCAACCGCAGGCTTAAGCGGCCTTTCGAGGACCTTCATGTTGAAACCGAAGAGCAGCATCGACACCCACCTTGTTCGCGAACTCGCGCAGGTTCTGAGCGATACCGATCTGACCGAGATCGAGATCGAGGCCGAGGGCCTGAAGATCCGCGTGGCGCGTCAGGTGACCGTGCAGGCGATGGTGGCAGCCCCTGCGCCGGCCATGGCGCCGGCGGCCGCGATGCCGGCGGCACAAAGCGCTGCGGCGCCGGCCCCTGCCGCTGCTCCCATTGATGATCCGCGCAAGCATCCAGGCGTCGTCACCTCGCCCATGGTCGGCACCGCCTATCGCCGCCCCTCGCCCGACAGCAAGCCGCTGATCGAGGTCGGTCAGGTGGTGAAGGAAGGCGATCGCCTGCTGTTGATCGAAGCCATGAAGACCTTTAACGACATCGTGGCGCCGCGCGGCGGCACCATCGCCAGCATTCTGTTCGACGATGGGCGGCCGGTCGAATACGGCGAGCCCCTGCTCATCATCGAGTGAGCGGGATGCCCCAGATGTTCTCCAAGGTCCTGATTGCCAATCGCGGCGAGATCGCGCTTCGGGTGCTGCGCGCCTGCAAGGAGCTCGATATTGCGACGGTTGCCGTGCATTCGACGGCGGATGCCGATGCGATGCATGTGAAGCTTGCTGACGAGAGCGTGTGCATTGGCCCGCCGGCCGCGCGCGACAGCTATCTCAACATTCCGCAATTGCTCGCGGCCTGCGAGATTACCGGCGCGGACGCGGTGCATCCCGGCTACGGCTTCCTGTCGGAAAATGCCCGCTTTGCCGAGATTTTGGAGAGCCACGGCATCACCTTCATCGGCCCGAAGGCCGAGCATATCCGGGTGATGGGCGATAAGATCGAGGCGAAACGCACCGCGAAGCGCTTGGGCATTCCGACGGTCCCGGGGTCTGAAGGCGGCGTCTCCGATGATGAGGAAGCGCGCCGCATCGCGACCGAGATCGGCTTTCCCGTGATCATCAAGGCCGCCGCCGGCGGCGGCGGTCGCGGCATGAAGGTCGCCCGCACGGCGGATGAGCTGGATGTCGCGCTCCAGACGGCCAAGACCGAGGCGAAAGCGGCCTTCGGCGATGATGCCGTCTATATCGAGAAATATCTCCAGAAACCCCGGCACATCGAGATCCAGATCTTAGGCGACGGGCAGGGCTCGGCGATCCATCTGGCCGAGCGCGATTGCTCGCTGCAGCGCCGCCACCAGAAGGTCTGGGAAGAGGGTCCCTCGCCTGTGATCACGGCGGCGCAACGCGCCGAGATCGGCGGGCTCTGCGCCAAGGCCATGGCCGATCTCGGCTATGTTGGCGCCGGCACCATCGAGTTCCTCTACGAGGACGGCAATTTCTACTTCATCGAAATGAACACCCGCATTCAGGTGGAGCATCCGGTGACCGAGATGATCACCGGCATCGATCTCGTCAACGAGCAGATCAAGATCGCCTCGGGCCAGAAGCTGTCGATCCGCCAGGCGGATGTGGTGGTGGAAGGTCACGCCATCGAATGCCGCGTGAATGCCGAAAACCCCATCACCTTCCGCCCATCGCCGGGCAAGCTCGGGCTCTTCCATGTGCCGGGCGGGCTTGGCGTGCGCGTCGATAGCCATGCCTATCAGGGCTATACGATCCCGCCCTATTACGATTCGCTCGTGGGCAAGCTAATCGTCCATGGTCGCACCCGCGAGGAGTGTCTGGCCCGGCTCAAGCGGGCGCTGGACGAATTCGTGGTGGATGGCATCGAGACGACCATCCCCTTGTTCCGCACGCTGGTCCGCGACCCCGATATTCGTGCGGGCGACTACAACATCCACTGGCTTGAGAAGTTCTTAGCTGCCGGCGGCATGGACGACTGACGGCGGCTGCGGCGCGTCGCCGCAGGCTGCATCCAAAGCCTGCTGAGCTGTGTATCATGGGACAGTCCGGAGGCCTTGCCATGTTTCACCGCCGCCACGTGCTGGCCCTGCCCTTGCTAGCCACCCCAGCGCTCACGCGCGACGCTCAAGCGCAGGTCCAGGCCTCGTCGTCCTCGGCCTACGCCTTCTCCTTCGACGGCCTCAACGGCGAGCCGATCCGGCTTGGCGACCATGCGGGCAAGGTCATGCTGGTCGTCAACACCGCCTCCA
The DNA here is from genome assembly GCA_037143285.1 of Alphaproteobacteria bacterium. Lineage (GTDB taxonomy): Bacteria > Pseudomonadota > Alphaproteobacteria > Rhizobiales > Phreatobacteraceae > Phreatobacter. The sequence goes on from JBAWYY010000140.1 coordinate 3,349, forward strand.
AATGCGGCTTCACCAACCAATATGCCGACCTGCAGGCGTTGTGGGAACGCAACCAATCGCGCGGGTTCGTGGTGATCGGCGTCCCCTCCGATGACTTCAACCAGGAGCGCGGCTCCAACCGGGAGATCGCGGCCTTCTGCCAAGCGGTTTATGGCGTCTCCTTCCCCATGGCGGGCAAGACCCATGTCACGGGGAGCGAGGCCCATCCGTTCTATCGCTGGGCTGCCCGCGAGCGCCCCGCCGATACGCCGCGCTGGAACTTCCACAAATATGTGGTGGGCCGCTCCGGCCGGCTTGCGGGCGCCTTCACCTCCCATGTGCGGCCGAGCGATCCGCGCATCACCGCGGTGATCGAAGCCCAGCTTGCGAGTGCGTGAACGCGTCCACACAAAAAGTGGCAAAAGGCGATGCGCGCCACACAGAACTCGTATAGTTCTTTTCGACCATGCTCATTACGACCGCGTCCGAACTCGCGTCCGTCTGCACCCGCCTCGCCGCACATCCCTACGTGACGGTTGATACCGAGTTCCTGCGCGAGACCACCTTCTGGCCGAAACTCTGCGTCATCCAGCTCGCAAGTGCGGATGAGGCGGTGGCGATTGACGCGCTCGCCCCGGGCCTTGATCTCATCCCCTTCTTCGATCTCATGACCAATCCGGCTGTCGTGAAAGTCTTCCACGCCGCGCGCCAAGACGTTGAGATCGTGTGGAATCTCGCGAAGACCGTGCCGACCCCGCTGTTTGACACGCAGGTGGCCGCCATGGTGCTCGGCTATGGCGAATCCATTTCCTATGATGCGCTCGTCCACCGCACCACCGGCATCGCGCTCGACAAAACGAGCCGCTACACCGACTGGTCGAAGCGGCCCCTGTCGGAGGCCCAGATCACCTATGCCATCGCCGATGTCACCCATCTGCGCGATGTCTATGAGAAGCTCTCGGGCGAACTGACAAAGCGCGGCCGCACCGACTGGGTGAGCGAGGAAATCGGCATCCTCACCTCGCATGAGACCTATCGCCAGGAGCCGGCGCGCGCCTGGGAGCGGTTCCGCACCCGCGTGCGCAAGCCGCGCGATCTTGCCGTGCTGATGGATGTAGCGGCCTGGCGCGAGGGCGAGGCGCAGGCGCGCGACGTGCCGCGCTCGCGCGTGTTGAAGGACGACAGCCTCATCGAGATTGCCATTGCAGCCCCCAAGACGCCCGAGGCGCTGGCGGGCTTACGCTCAACCGCGCGGGGCTGGGAGCGCTCGCGCGATGGCTTGCAGGTGGTGGAGGCGGTCAATCGCGGGCTAGCGCGCGATCTCAAGACGCTACCCGCCCTCGACAAGGGCCGCCAACAGCCGCACGCCCAGAGCGCCACGGTAGAGCTTCTCAAAGTGCTCCTGAAAATGGTGGCGGAGAAACATGCTGTCGCCGCCAAGGTGCTCGCGACCTCCGATGATCTCGACCTGATCGCCGCCGATGATGAGGCGGATGTGCCGGCGTTGAAGGGCTGGCGGCGCGACCTCTTCGGCGCCAAGGCGCTGGCCCTCAAACAGGGGCGCCTGGCGCTTGCCATGGAACGCGGCCGCGTGGTGGCGGTGGAGCGGGAAGTGGTGCTGCCGGAGTGAGGGGGGAATTAGGCGGTCAGCGATCTGATTGAATCCGACCTCACACTCCCTTTCTGCCTCGCGGCATTTTCTTTCGATCAATCGGCGTCCTCGCGACTGAGATGCGTTCTCAGCGCCGCATAAACGCGCGTGATTTCAAGACATAACCCATGACGTGCAGATCCCAGAGCACGCCCGTTTGACGCTTATCCATTTATCGGTTATTTTTCCTATTATAAGACATTGGAGCTATCACGATGAATTTAAACCGACACCCCAATCCCGTCATTCGACAGCTCTATGCGGAGGTCATGGCCCTCCATGCGGAGCGCAAGCGCCTCCTTCGCGCGAAGTACTTTTTCAAGTTTGACGCCACCCAGCCACGGGTTCCGGCCGGCAGCCCGGATGGCGGGCAGTGGGTAGGGAATAATTCCGGAGGGGGTCAAAACGGCACCGGAGGCGATCCGCAGCTTGAGCGAGTGCGGGGTCCCGCAACCCCGGCACGGCCGCCCTTCATGCGGCCCGGCCCCTTACCGGGACAGCAGCCAGGCCCAGCGTCGCCCTATTTGCGCCCGCCGCAAAGCCCGCAACCCGACACCCCGAGCCGCCCGCCCTACCTGCAGCCGAGCCTGCCGCAGGATCCTCGTTTCCCGCGAACCGTTGGGGATCTCCAGCAACGGCTGCTCGAATATAACGAGCTTTCGCGACAGAACGGATCGAACAGCCAGGCGGTCTTTAGCTTCAGAGCGACGGAATTCACCTTTGCGGATCCGAGGCAACCCATCGCTGAAACACGCGCGCTAACGCGAGACGAAGTCACTTCCGTTTGTAAGCAACTTCCAACAGTTGAGGCGTTGGTAGCTGAGGCGCGAGCAGCAATTGCTAAAGAAAACCAAAATTTAAGCCCTCGGGAATTGGGAACAGCAATACATCATTACGTGGCAAACCGAATTAACAACGCGAACATCGACGGTTTTAAAGCGGAGGTATCACTGATAAAGACGACACAAGCTGGCTCGATAACACCAGACGACATCGTGTATGGACGTCCTGGTTCAATTCGAATTGACGCTTACGAGCGACTACGTGACGGCACTGTTTGTGTATATGATATCAAAACCGGGACAAGTGGGCTCTCGTATCCACGCATGTGGGAAATTACCGATACTGCCCGCCGACTTTTCAAAAACACGTTCAGGATTCTCACAACCGAGGTGAGAGGATGACATGCCGACGAGAAAACAAATCGTCGATCTCTTGAGCCCAATTGTTGAACGACGTGATGATGTCGCTCTGTTTGAGCGAACACTTATTGTAAAACCTGTCAATTCATTGATCCGATTTGTTTTTTTGGACAATACCTCTGCTTCATACCGCTATGACGCGACATGGTGTGTTCTTCCCCTCGTTGACCCGCGGAAGCTTAACGCTCTCGGGCCGGGTCGCGGCACGATTAGAGGAACGACAGGCCTTTGGGACGTTCTTGAGCCCGCGTCGTGCAACGATTTTGAAAAAACATTGGATCGGCAGGTTCTACCGTTCTTACGGTCCATCACGACCCTCGACGACTACATGGCGTTGGAGCACCAGGAATCCCGGAGTTGGCGTTGGATGTATCCCTTTGACCTCAACTTGCTTTGTGTCGATCTCGCCCGTGGGAACTTTGCCGCCGCAGAAACCTGGCTTGCAAACCTTTATGCCGATGAAGAGTTACAGCGCCGAATGCAAGATGGGCGGTCCTATGCTGAAATCGTCGAACCGCTCGCCCCCCTTTTTGCCGCGCGAGATCGGGCGGGGATCGCGGCGAAACTGCGCGAATTTGAAGCGATCAGCGTCAAGAGCCTGGGGCTTGAGGCGCTGTGGGAGTATCAGCCCTTCCCGATCGAAATGCAGAGCGAGCAAGGCGGCTAAGGATTAAGGGCAACTAGATGGCCACAAAGAAGGATCTGAACCGCTTCGCCGCGATCATCGCTCAAGAGCATAGCGATCTCGTTGTTATCGGCCATCGTCTCCTGTTGAAACCCATCAATGCCATGGTCCGGTGCGTGGGGCTTTCTAACCCGACCACGACGCTTGAATTCCAGCATTACACCTTTGTCCAACCGCTTATGTTCGAAAATACCAGATTTTGGGCCTCCTTTAGACTGCAAAGGCCTGCTGAGGAACGCCTGTGGAACATGCA
>JBAWYY010000141.1:0-7107 GCA_037143285.1 Alphaproteobacteria bacterium
ATCTGTTTGGCCAGGCGCGCGCGGTGGTCGGTGGCCGTCAATTGGTTGCCAAAGGCAGAAATGACCGCGCGTTCGGTTTCGCTAGAGAGGTCATCCTTACGCCAGGCCTCGCGAATGAGGCGCATGGCGCGGTCGTTCTGACCGACCTGCTTGAGGGCAAGCGCTAGAGCGACTTTGCCCTTGGCCGAAACCGGGTGCTGATCGGCGAGGAAGGCACGCACCGTCGCGCCATCAACGCCATCGTCGAGGAGGGCTGCTTCCGCCCGCTGGCGAATACGCTGTGAGGCCGGGAAGCCGGGGTATTCACGCAAGAATGCCGAGAGGCGCGGAAAGCCTGCGCCATCAACCGAGCGCAGCAGCACCCATTCCACGAGCGCGCGGGCAACGGGATCGCCAAGCGACGCACGGGCCTCGGTCGCGGCCTGAACGCGGCCGGCCTTGGCAAAGCCAATCGCGCGCGCAACCGCGCTGGTATCCACGTCCCCGCCGCCTGAGGGGCGCCAGGCTCGTTCAGCGGAGGCGATGGAGCCTGTGGTGACCGGAGAGGACGGCTCAACGACCGGAACGATGTTCACCGGGCGATCAAGATCTTGCTGCGCATAGGCCGGACCATAGAGCGCCACCATCAGCGCAACACTGACAAGGCCGCGAAGCTGGGCTCTAGATCGGAGATGAAGGGTGGATAGGCTCATCAACTGCACCGTCCGGTTACGCGACGCTGGACCGTGCCGGACGGATACCGGCTGTTCCTTGTTCTCCTTTTTCTGCTGGTTTCGTTGAGGAGTGGTGAAGATTTGGGGGTGGTTTTATCGGGTGTGGTTAAGCCTTCGTTGATCCTAACCTGCTGCGTCGCGTGGCCGAGCCGCTTGACGTGTCGACCAAGTCGCGTCTTTGTGACGGCCCCTCGAGCCGCCACCGGCTCGTTCTTGGTCAAGGTCTGCCGCTATGTCCGCTTCGATGTTCCGTGGGTCCATGCCTGCTCTGGTCACGCCGTTCCGTGATGGGGCGCTGGATGAGAAGGCTTTTCGCGATCACGTGGAATGGGTGATCGCCGAGGGCTCGCACGGGATCGTGCCGGTCGGCACAACGGGTGAGAGCCCGACGCTGACCCATGACGAGCACAAGAAGGTGGTGGAATGGGCAGTGTCGCAGGCTAAGGGCCGCGTGCCGGTGATTGCGGGCGCGGGTTCCAACAACACTGCGGAAGCCATTGATTTCTCACGCCATGCCGAAAAGGCCGGCGCTGACGGCCTGTTGCACGTCACGCCCTATTACAACAAGCCGAGCCAGGACGGGCTTTACGCCCATTATGCCGCGATTGCGGCGGCAACCTCGCTGCCGATCTTCATCTACAATATCCCGCCCCGTTCGGTGGTGGATATGTCGGTTGAAACAATGGCGCGGCTTGCCGAGATCAAGAACATCGTCGGCTGCAAGGAAGCGACCGGCAAGGTCGATCGTTTCTCGGCCCAGCGGGCTGCCTGCGGTCCTGATTTCATTCAGCTCTCGGGCGATGATTCCATTGCCATCGCGCAAATGGCGCTCGGTGGCGTCGGCTGCATTTCGGTCACCGCCAATGTCGCGCCGCGCCTTTGCGCCGAGGTACAGAACGCCTGCCTTGCCGGTGACTATGCCAAGGCGTTGGCACTGCAGGACAAGCTCTTCCCGCTTCACCAGGCGCTGTTCGTAGAGCCTAATCCGGTGCCGGCGAAGGCCGCATTGAAGTTGCTCGGTCGCATGTCGGATGAAGTGCGTCTGCCCATGGTGCCGGCCAACGATGCGACCCGCGCCACCTTGAAGCGCGCCATGGTCCATGCCGGCCTGCTCAACTGATGGCCCCCAAAACGGACAGCGCGATCAAGGTTATTGCCGACAATCGACGCGGCCGGTTTGACTATGAGGTGATGGAGACCTTCGAGGCCGGCATTTCTTTGACCGGCACGGAGGTGAAATCACTGCGCGCCTCGAAAGCCACCATCGGCGAGAGCTATGCCGGTCCCTCCGGCAATGACTTCTTCCTGTTCAATTGCAATATCCCTGAATATCTGCAGGCCAATCGGTTCAACCATGAACCGCGCCGGCCGCGCCGCCTGCTCCTTCACCGCAAGGAAATCAACAAGTTGCTCGGCGCCGTCCAGCGCGAGGGCCTCACCGTCATTCCGTTGAAGCTCTATTTCGACCAGAACGGCCGGGCGAAACTTCAGATTGCTTTGGCGCGGGGCAAGAAGCTGCACGACAAGCGGGCGACCGAGAAGAAGCGCGATTGGGAGCGCGATGCGCGCCGGCTGATCCGAGACCGCGGATAACCCAAGCGATCCCTCGGGGTCGCTTAAGAACAAGCAGGGCAGGGGGAATAAGATGGCGATGAAGGCAAAACTTGATCACTGCGTCATTCATGTGAGCGACTGGACCAAGTCAAACCCGTTTTATCGCGATGTGCTTGGCGCCACCATCGTGCCGCGCGACAAGGGCTTCGCCTATCGCTTCGGCGATGTGCAGCTCAATTGTCATGGGCCCGGTGTGGAAGCGGTCAACTTCGCCCGCATTCCCGTGGCACCCGGCAATTCGGATCTGTGCTTCGAGTGGGAGGGACCCATTGAAGGTGCGATCGCCCATCTCGCCGCCCACAATGTCGAAGTCGATATGGGGCCCGTTCGCCGCACCGGTCTCAAGGGGCCGGGCACCAGCGTCTATTTCCGCGATCCCGATGGCTCGCTCATGGAGTTCATGAGCTACACCTAACGAAACGGGCCGGGGCATTGCTGCCGCCGGCCCGCTTGTTCGTCTGATGCGCCTCAGATTTAGACGGGCCCGAGGCTTACGCCATGGCGCGGGAGAAGTTCTCCTGAGCCTTGGTCCAGTTCACGACATTCCACCAGGTGGTGATGTAGTCGGCGCGGCGGTTCTGGTACTTCAGATAATAAGCGTGTTCCCAGACATCGATGCCCATGACGACGCCCTTGACGCCGTCCATGAGCGGATTGTCCTGGTTCGGCGTCGAGACGACGGCGAGCTTCTTGTCCTTATCGACCACGAGCCAGGCCCAGCCCGACCCGAAGCGGCCGACGCCTGCTGCGGCAAAGCGCTGACGGAACTGGCCAAAATCGGTGAAAGCAGCCGTCATGGCGCTGGCGAGTTCGCCGGCAGGCTCTTTAGCGCCACCCGGGGTCATCAGCTCCCAGAAGAAGGTGTGGTTCCAATGGCCGCCGAGATTGTTGCGCACGCCGCCACGGATCGCTTCCGGCACGGCTGCGAGATTGCGCAACACCGGTTCAATGGTGGTGGGCTTCAGATCGGCATATTGGCCGGCGAAGGTGTTGAGATTGCCGATGAAGGCGCCGTGGTGACGCTGGTGGTGGATCGTCATGGTCATGGTGTCGATATGGGGCTCAAGGGCCTCATAGGCATAACCAAGGGCTGGAAGTGCGAAGGGGCCTGCGGCTGCCTGAGCAAAGACCTTATGGCTCGCCGGAATGGGCATCATCGCCCCGAGCGTTGCGGCACCGAACAGTTTGAGCGCGTGACGGCGGTTCATGGTTTTCTCCCGTGAATGGTGGACCCGCTGATACGCGGGATGTTGTGACAACCCCTGGAACCGCCCCTTGGATGCACGGGGCGGATCACGAGATCGTGAGCGTTACATCGCTGATGAAACCAACCACGTTGGCGGACTCCCGTCGAGGGGCTTCATTGCCGCGCGGCGGCTAGGCCTTACGGTCGAGGTGCGCCCGCACGGCCGCAAAGACTGAATGGAACATCGCCGGTGTCAGCACACCGGTATTCGTGTTGTAGCGCGAGCAATGATAGCTATCGAAGAGGGTGAGGCCGCCGATGGCGTGCTGTGCGCCGTGGGCGAAGGGCGCGCGTGACAGCTTCTCGCCCAAGGTTCTGACTGCGCTGTCGTGCGCGATGCGGCCAAGGGCAACGATGGCTGAGAGCTTGGGAAGTGCGGCGATGGTGGCCGCGAGATACGGCCGGCAGGTCGTGATCTCAGCCGGCGTCGGCTTGTTTTCCGGCGGTACGCACCTGACGGCATTGGTGAGGAAGGCGCCCGACAGCGTCACCCCATCGCCAGGGTCTGCGGCATAGGTGCCGGACGAAAACCCGAAGCGATTGAGCGTCTCGTAGAGGAGGTCGCCGGCATAGTCGCCCGTAAAAGGCCGCCCGGTGCGGTTTGCGCCGCGCAAGCCCGGCGCGAGACCCAGAATTAGCAGCCGCGCATCTGTGCCGCCGAACGAGGGCACCGGGGCATTATGCCAGCCTGGCTCACGGCCACGATGGAGCGCGCGAAAATCCGCAAGCCTCGGGCAGAGCGGGCAATCGCGGCCGGGTTCGGTGGGAGACGTCACAGCGCGTGAGGCTTAGGTTTCGTCGTCGTCGGGCTGACCGGGCGATACCGGCTGTCCCGGCGTGACGGGGCGCGTCGTCCGCGGGCGTTCACGCAGGAAGGCCGGCGCATCCGTACCGCCGATCTGACGAGAGACACGCTCCGAGGGGTCGCGGCCAATCCTTGGGATGAGTTGGACGAGATCGATGAACTCGTCGGCCTGACGGCGCAGGTCGTCGGCGATCATCGGTGGCTGGACGGAGACGGTGGAAACGACCGAGACTTTCACGCCCTTGCGCTGAAGTGCCTCGACGAGCGAGCGGAAATCGCCGTCGCCGGAAAAAAGCACGATGTGATCAATACGGGGGGCCAATTCCATGGCATCGACGGCGAGTTCGATGTCCATGTTGCCCTTGATCTTCCGCCGACCCATGGAATCCGTGAATTCCTTGGCTGTCTTCGTGATGACAGTGAAGCCGTTATAGTCGAGCCAATCGATCAGGGGACGTATAGATGAATATTCCTGATCCTCGATCAGGGCTGTATAATAATAGGCACGCAGGAGATAGCCGCGCGACCGGAATTCGCCGAGCAAACGCTTGTAGTCAATGTCGAACCCGAGCGTTTTGGCGGTAGCGTAAAGGTTGGCCCCATCAATGAAGAGGGCGATTCGCTCACTGGACTGGCTCACAATCAATGTCCTTTCTACAAAACCGTGCGAATTGAAATCCCGCGATCATTATTCAGCATCGGCAAATGGATGTTAAAAACAGGCGCCTTATGATCGGCAAAATACATATAAACAGATGATGGGCTGCTCGGATAGCCACTTTGCATAGCGCAAAGGAGGCCTTGTGCAAATGTGACCGTCTCTGTATAGACCCGGCTTCTCCCTTTTCCGCCGTTAGGCTTGAACCCAGGACCGTCACGATGGCTCGCGTCACCGTCGAGGATTGCATCGACAAGGTCGACAATCGTTTTGAACTCGTTCTTCTTGCCAGCCACCGCGCCCGGATGCTGGCGGCGGGCTCGCCGATCACCATTGACCGCGATCGCGACAAGAACCCGGTTGTGGCGCTGCGCGAAATCGCCGATGAGACCGTTCGTCCGGAAGATCTGAAGGAAGACCTCATCCACTCGCTGCAGAAGTTCGTCGAAGTGGACGAGCCGGAAGCCGAGACCGTGCCGATGATCGCGGGCGGTGGCAGCAGCAACTCGGCGGATGATTCCGATGTGGTCCTCGATCGCATGAGCGAAGAAGACCTGCTTCGTGGCCTGGAAGGCCTGAAGCCGCCGGAAGATACCGACGACGACGAGGGCTGAGCCCGGTCGACGAGAGTTTGCATGAGGGCGGCCACGGTGCCGCCCTTTTTGTTTTGCACTGGACTTTCGCGCAGGCCCATCGGACGGTCATGGCAGACACGCTTAGGTCTTTCGACTTGAGGCCTGATCTTGCCGGCTCGCGTCCCGGCCATGATATGATCACTGTCACCGGAGGTGCGCGCGCCAATGATGCGGCAATATGATCTCGTCGAGCGGGTCAAAAGCTACAACCCCAATGCCGATGAGGCTTTGCTGAACCGCGCCTATGTCTTCGCGATGATGGCCCATGGCAATCAGAAGCGTGCGTCCGGAGACCCCTATTTTTCCCACCCGCTGGAAGTGGCGGCGATCCTCACCGACCTGAAGCTCGACGATGCCACCATCGTCTCAGCGCTTCTGCACGATACGATTGAGGACACGACCGCCACGAAAGACGAGATCCGCGAGAAGTTCGGGCCGAATATCGCCGAACTCGTGGATGGTCTGACCAAGCTCAAAAAGCTCGATCTCGTCTCGCGCAAGGCGGTGCAGGCGGAAAATCTGCGCAAGCTTTTGCTCGCCATCACGTCGGATGTGCGCGTGCTCCTCGTGAAGCTCGCCGACCGCCTCCACAACATGCGCACGCTCCACTATGTGCCGCCGGCCAAACGGGCCCGGGTGGCCGAGGAGACGCTTGATATCTATGCGCCGCTCGCGGGACGCATGGGTATGCATGACATGCGAGAGGAGTTGGAGGAGCTCGCCTTCCGGCAGATCAATCCGGAGGCCCATGCGGCGGTCGCCATGCGCCTTGCCGAGCAGCGCGCGGGCAATGCGCTTGCGATTGCCGAGATCGAGACGCAACTCACCAAGAAACTCGCCGAACAGGGCATCGAGGCCCAGGTTTCAGGACGCGAGAAGCGGCCCTATTCGATCTTCCGCAAGATGGAGCGCAAACAGGTCTCGTTCGAACAGCTCTCCGACATCGTTGGCTTCCGCGTGATGGTCGGCCAGCTTGCCGATTGCTATCGCGCGGTCGGCGTCATTCATACGTCCTGGCCGGCGATCCCCTTGCGGTTCAAGGACTATATCTCAACGCCGAAGCAGAACGATTATCAGTCGATCCACACCACTGTGATCGGTCCGGGCCGGCGGCGTGTTGAAATGCAGATCCGCACCCAATCCATGCATGAGGTGGCGGAATTCGGCGTCGCCGCCCACGCGCTTTATAAGGATGGCGCGGGGCTCGATGCCTTCCAGCAGGAGAGCCGGTCCTATGCCTGGCTGCGCCATACCGTGGCGATGCTGGCGCAAGGGGATACGCCTGAGGAGTTCCTCGAACATACCAAGCTCGAGCTCTTCTCCGATCAGGTCTATTGCTTCACGCCCAAGGGCAAGATCATCGCGCTGCCGCGCAAGGCCAATTGCATCGACTTTGCCTATGCCGTGCATACCGATGTCGGTAACACCTGTGTTGG
>JBAWYY010000142.1:0-7095 GCA_037143285.1 Alphaproteobacteria bacterium
CAAGGATGAAGCCGATCCCGCCGATATAGACGAGAGCGACAATGATGTCGGCGAGTTTGGACGAGTTCCAGGCATCCCAGATGAAGAAGCCGATGCCAACACCGCCGGTGAGCATTTCGGCGGCCACGATCGCGAGCCAAGCGAGGCCCACCCCGATGCGCAGGCCCGTGAAGATATAGGGCGCGGCTGATGGGATCATGATTTTCCAGAAGAATTCGAAATGGTTGAGCCGCAGAACGGCGGCCACATTGCGATAGTCCTGGGGGATGTTGCGAATCCCGACCGACGTGTTGATCAGGATCGGCCAGATCGCTGTGATGAAGATCACGAAGATCGCGGAAGGGTTGGCATCGCGGAAGGCGGCCAGCGAAATCGGCAGCCAAGCGAGCGGCGGCACGGTGCGCAGCACCTGGAAGATCGGGTCAAGACCGCGCATGGCCCAGGTCGATTGTCCAACCAGCGCACCGACCAGCACGCCCACAACGGCGGCAAGCCCGAAGCCCACGGCCACCCGCTGGAGCGAGGTCAAAACGCGCCAGCCAAGGCCGATATCCTGGCTGCCATTGACGAAGAAGGGATCGAGGATGAGGTCGGAGGCCTCTTTCCACACCGTCGACGGCGGCGGCAAGGTTGCGCCCTTGCCCGAGCACAGGATTTCCCAGACGAGCAGGATCAGGAGAAGCGTGATCAGCGGCGGCACGGTCGAGCGCAGCATCTCCGCGCCCCATTCCCGCGCCCGCTCGCCGAAGGGCACGACGGTGCGGGCAACCTCAGGTACTTGCGCGGTAGCAGCAGGAACCGTCGCGGGTTCGGACATGGGGGCGGCCTCGGGCATCACGGTCTCGACAGCCTTGAGGGCAGGTCTCGTCATGGCTTGTGCTCGGTGGTCGTAAGAAGCGCCCGCCCCACCGGGGCTCAAGCGCTACAACGAGGTGGATGAGGGGCCGGCCCGCGACAACACGCAACAAAGGGGCTCAGCCGATGAGATGCGGGCGCGCGCTCAAACCTGAGCGCGCTTGATCTTGACGGTCTTGAGATATTCCATCGGATTGGCCGGATCGAACTTCACGCCATCGAAGAAGGTCTCGACGCCACGGCTGTCGCCTGTCGGGGCATCGGCAACGCCAAGCGCCTTGGCAGCCTCCGTCCAGAGGTCCGAGCGATTGGTGCGATCAACCAAGCCCTTGATGTCGAAATTCGCCGGCCAACGACCCCAGCGGATATTCTCGGTGATGAACCAGGTATCGAGGCTCTTCCAGGGATAGGACGCAGACCCATTGGCGCCCCAGAACTTCATGGCGAGCTTGGGATCGTTCACCTTGCGCCCGAGGCCATAATTCACCTCGCCCCGGATGCGGCCGATGATGTCGTTGACCGGCACGTTGAACCATTGGCGGCGGCCGACGATCTCAGCCATTTCCTGCTTATTCTCAGCCTTTTCGCACCACTGCTGCGCTTCCATTACCGCCATCATGATGGCGCGAGTGGCGCGCGGATTGGCGTCGACCCAATCGGCGCGCATGCCTAAAATCTTTTCCGGGTGATTGTTCCAAATCTCGCCGGTCGTGACAGCGGTATAGCCGATGTCTTGGTTGACCAACTGCTCGTTCCAAGGCTCGCCAACACAGAAGATATCCATGTTGCCGACCTTCATATTCGCCACCATCTGCGGCGGCGGCACGACGATGACCTTGATGTCATTGTCGGGATCGATCCCGCCGGCGGCGAGCCAATAGCGGATCCACATATCGTGGGTGCCACCCGGGAAGGTCATAGCAGCGGTCAGTTCCTTGCCCGCCGCCTTCTTGCGCGCGAAGGCCTGCTTCAGGGGCGAGGAGTCCGTCTTGACCGCGAGGTCCTTGTACTCGTTCGAGACCGAGATCGCCTGGCAGTCCTCATTGAGATTGAGGAGCGTGTACATCGGCAGCGGCTGGTTGTTCTGCATCACCGAGCCGGTGGCATAGAGATGGGTTTTCGGCCGCAGGATATGGCCGCCATCGATGCCGTTGGCCTTGGTGCCGAGCGCCATATTGTCGCGCGTGGCGCCCCACGAGGCCTGACGCGAGATGTCCATGTCGGGCACGCCATGTTTGGCATAGAAGCCCTTCTCGCGAGCAATGATCAGCGGTGCGGCATCGGTCAATGCGATATAGCCGAGCTTGGTGCCCTTCACCTCAGGCCCCGCGCCCTGCGCGAAGGCCCCGCCCGGCAGCGCCGCCTTGGCTGCTGCAAAAAGCGCAGCGGTTCCGGCGGTCGCTTTCAGAAAGCGGCGGCGATCCAGGCGGGCGAGCTTCTTCAGCCCTGTCGCATTTTCAGTCATCGAGAACCTCGTCATCGGGGTCAGGTCTGCCGCGCTCACCGTCGGCCGGGATATGCTGACCACCCTGCAATTCAAGCCGCGTGCCAATTGGGAAAACAGCTGAATTTGACGAAATAATTCAGAGGCTTACAAATTATACGAGAAATTTTGCCGAAAAATGATGCAAAAATTGGCGGGCCCGTGAGGCCCAAACTGCTGCAAGAGCATGCGCTGCGCCGCAGCACATGGGTCCTTGATTGCCCACGAATCGAGCATGGCGAGTTGCGCGGCGAGCCCGCGCAACTGGCAGAACGCCTGCCTGATTTTTGATCAGTAGACGGCTCGACCCCCGGAAATGTCGAAGACGGCGCCGGTCGAGAACGAGCACTCCTGTGACGACAGCCAAGCGATCATGGCTGCGATTTCATCCACCTCGACAAAGCGCCCCATGGGGATCTTCGACAGCATGAAGTCGATATGGCTTTGCGCCATCTGCTTGAAGATGTCGGTCTTGGCGGCTGCCGGCGTCACGCAATTGACCGCGATGCCGTTGGTCGCCACTTCCTTCGCCAGCGACTTGGTGAGCCCGATGAGCCCGGCTTTCGACGCCGAATAGTGGGAGGCGTTGGGATTGCCGTCTTTGCCCGCGATCGAGGCCACATTGACGATGCGGCCATAGCCCGCCTCGATCATGCCCGGCACCACGGCCCGGCACGTGAGATAGGGCGCGACGAGATTAACCTCGACCACGCGCCGCCACACTTCAGGCTCAAGCTCCCAGGTCTTGGCATTGCCGCCGGTGATGCCGGCATTGTTGACGAGAATATCGATGCGGCCATGGGCTGCGCGGGTCGCGGCCGTCGCAGCCGCGATGGAGGCCTCGTCGGTCAATTCGACCCGGTGCGTCGTCACCTTGCCTTTCGCGGCCAAGCTTTTGGCGGCATCGGCTAAGGCCGCGTCGTCCACATCCCAGAGCGCAACGCTTGCGCCGGAGACCAAAAAGCGTTCGGCCACCGCATAGCCGATGCCGCGGGCCCCACCCGTCACCACAGCGGCGCGCGTGGTGAGATCAATCCGGTTCATCTTATCCTCCCTGACCCCTGCCCGCTCTCAGTGGCGGTTCGGATCTTCAACCCTATGGGATCAGGAGTTGCCGGCGCCTGCAATGCATGGCGCCTATTCGCTCACCTCGTGGCGACAATGAACAGCCTGGGAAAGGCGAGCAGCACCTTGCCATCGCTCTGAACGGGATAATGCGGCGCGATCTCTTCCGTGTAGCGCGCGAGATAGTCGGCCTTTTCCGGCTCGCTCAACAGATTGAGGAAGGGCCTTAGACCCGAGCCCTTAAACCATTCGACAATGCCGCCGACCCCGTCGAGCGGGTGGTTGTAAACCGTGCGCCAGACATCGACGCGCCGGCAATGGGGTTTCAAGAGCTGGTAATAGGAGGTCGGAGAACCAATCGCCGTGCGCGCACCAGACGCCGGCTTCAGCTTTTCCGCCCACGGACCGGTCCCTGCCGCAATGCGCATGGCCACATGGCTCGGCTCGTCCAGATTGTCCGGCATCTGGATCGCGAGCGAGCCACCCTCCGGCAGGAGCGAGATGAGGCGCGGCAAGATCGTCTCATGGCCGGGAATCCACTGAAACACCGCATTGGCATAGACCACATCCACCGTTTGGGTCGGCGGCGGCATCCACGTGGTGAGATCAGCGACCTCAAAGGCGATACCCTTCAGCCGCGCCCTGGCGTTCTTGATCATATCCGGCGAGGAATCGAGGCCAGTGATATGCGCGTGAGGAAAGCGCTCCAAGAGGAGCTGTGTCGTATTGCCGGGCCCGCAGCCGAGATCGACTACCTCGCGCGGCTCGTGGTTGGGCACATGGGCGAGAAGATCGCGCGCCGGCCGCGTGCGCTCATCCTCAAACTTCACATATTGCGCTGCCGACCAGTCCGCCATGGAACCCTCCAGGTTCATACCACCTTGGGCGTATCGTCTTTTCCCGTCAGCTACGGTAATTTACGTATGACGCAATGCAGCATCCGCCTTCTACACTCGTGCCACGGGCGTCCGGCACGAGGGCGCCGTCCAGAGGAGAGTTATCGATGTTTCCGTCATTGACCCGCGCGGCTGCGGCAACCGCCGCGCTCGCTGCTTTGATCAGCTTTACCGCCCCCGCGAGCGCCCAAACCAAGGTCGCCATCGGCATTTCCGGCTGGACCGGCTTTGCGCCGCTAACCCTTGCCAAGGAAGCCGGCATTTTCGCCCGCAACGGCCTTGATGTGACGATCCGCAAGATTCCGCAGGCAAGCCGCCACCTGGCGATTGCCTCTGGCGACATTCAATGCGCCGCAACGACGGTTGAGACCTGGATCTCGTGGAATGCCAATGGCGTTGCCACCACCCAGCTGTTCCAGCTCGACAAGAGCTATGGCGCTGACGGCATTGCCGTTCGCGGCACCATCAACTCGATCCGCGAATTGCGTGGGCGCACCGTTGCGGCCTCGCCCCCCGGCACGGCGCCCTATTTCACGCTCGCCTGGATGCTGAAGGAAAACGGCATGTCGATCCGCGACGTGACGGTTGTGAACATGGAACCGGGCCCGGCGGCCCAGGCTTTCGTTGCCGGTCAGAACGACGCGGCCATGACCTATGAGCCGTTCCTGTC
This sequence comes from Alphaproteobacteria bacterium, assembly GCA_037143285.1. GTDB lineage: Bacteria > Pseudomonadota > Alphaproteobacteria > Rhizobiales > Phreatobacteraceae > Phreatobacter. The sequence continues at coordinate 4,970 of JBAWYY010000142.1, forward strand.
ATCGGTGCGCGCCGCGCCCCAGGCCGGCAAGATCCTCGCCACCACCCTCGACTATCCCATGGTGATGGATACTTTCGGCTGCACGCCCACCTTCATCGCAGCCAATGAGGCCGCTATCCGCGCCATCGTGAAGAGCTATTTCGAGGCGCTGGAGATGATCAAGTCGAACCAGGCCGAAGCCTATCGGATCATGGGCGCCGATGTTCGCCAGACCGCTGAGCAGTTCGGCGCTTCGGCTCAATATCTGCGCTGGCAGGATCAGGCGGCGAACAAGACCTTCTTCGCCGGCGAATGGCGCACCTTCACCGAGAAGGCCGCTGATCTTCTGTTGGAACTCGGCATCATCAAGGAGAAGCCGAATTTCGACCGCATGGTCGATACCCGCTTCATCCAGTAACCGCTAACGGGCCTCGCCCCGGCTCTCCGCCAAACAAGGCGGGGGGTCGGGTGCCGCCCAGGACCTGATGCGATGCGCCCGTTAGAACCCGTTTCGACCCCGACCCGCATCGCGCTCGGCACCTCCTTCTTCGTGCTGTTCTTCGCGGTTTGGGGGTTCTTCACCTTCGGCGGCTTCGTGCCGAAGATCTTCCTGGCTGACCCCCTCACCATGGTGCGGGAGGGGATCTACCTCCTAACCCATCACGGCTTTGCCGAGGATATCGCAGTGACCATCTGGCGGGTGGTCGGAGGCTTCGTGCTCGCAGCCCTCATCGCAGTACCGATCGGTCTTGCCATGGGCGCCTATAAGCCCATCGAGGCCTTCTTCGAGCCCTTCGTATCCTTTGCGCGCTATTTGCCGGCCTCCGCTTTCATTCCGCTGCTGATCCTGTGGGCGGGCGTGGGCGAGAAGCAGAAGCTCCTCGTTATTTTTGTGGGCTCGGTGTTCCAGATCATCTTGATGGTGGCAGGTGCCGTCGGCTCCATCAGGCGTGATCTCGTAGAGGCGGCCCTTACCCTTGGCGCCCGCGACCAGGGCATTGTCGGCCGCGTGCTTGTCCCCTATGCGGCACCGCAAATCGCCGAGATCCTGCGCCTCGTCCTCGGCTGGGCCTGGACCTATGTGATCGTCGCGGAACTCATCGGTTCGTCCTCCGGCATCGGCCATATGATCATCGAGAGCCAGGCGCTGCTCGCCACCGGACAGATGATCTTCGGCATCATCGTCATCGGCATCATCGGCCTGATCTCGGATTTTCTGTTCAAAGCCGCCAATCGCAAGCTGTTTCCCTGGAGCATCGTATGAGTGGCGGCGTCACCATCACCGGCGTCTCGCGTACCTTTCCAGGTGTTGCGGGCGGCCCGCCGACACAGGCCCTGTCGCCGGTCAATTTGACCGTGAAAGAGGGCGAATTCGTCGCGATCCTTGGGCCCTCTGGCTGCGGTAAGTCCACGCTCCTGCGCATTGTCGCGGGTCTCGACAAGCCCACTTCCGGCAGTGTGACGCTGGATGGCATACCGGTCTCGCTGCCGGGGCCTGAGCGCGGCATGGTGTTTCAGAGCTACACGCTGTTTCCCTGGCTGACGGTGCGCGAAAACATCGCCTTCGGGCCTAGGGAAGCCGGCATCGCTGAGGCCGAGCGTTTTGCTATCGCTGATCGCTTGATGGCGCAGGTGGGCCTCACCCAATTCGCCAATCACTATCCGAAAATGCTCTCAGGCGGCATGCAGCAGCGCGCGGCCCTTGCGCGCGCACTCGCCAACGACCCAAAGGTGCTCCTGCTCGACGAGCCCTTCGGCGCGCTCGATCACCAGACGCGCTCGCTCATGCAGGAATTGCTGTTGTCTATCTGGGAGGCGAACCACAAAACCGTCCTCTTCGTCACCCATGACATCGAAGAAGCGGTGTTCATGGCCAATCGCGTGCTGGTGATGAGCGCGCGCCCCGGCCGGTTCAAATGCGAGGTGGAGATCCCCTTCCCCCATCCGCGCTCCTACAAGCTCAAGACGAGCCCGGAATTTGCGGCACTCGAAGAACGTCTCACTGAGGAAATCCGTGGGGAGACACTGATCGCGGCCGCAAGCGGTCTTTAAATTGGCATCTCGCCCGGCTAGGACGGCACCGAAGTTTTACTTATCCCCCAGGAGACATGCATGTCCGGCGGTCACGGCCACATCGACGCCTCGAA
>JBAWYY010000143.1:0-7026 GCA_037143285.1 Alphaproteobacteria bacterium
CGCGCGCCGGTGCCGCCATTAGAGGTCACCGTCATCGTGAACCCGTAATTGCCAAGGCCTTCATCTTCGGTCTGGCCGCGCACATTGAGGTTCCAAAGACAGCTGGTCCCTTCGGCGGGCACGCGATCAGGGATCACCTGTGCCAAAGCACCAAAGACCACATCGGGCAGCATTTGGCCGATCACGTGACGGGAGGCGACGGGCTTTGGCTTCAACGCATTGAGGATGGTGTGTTCCGGCGCCCAGACGGTGAGGGGACTGAGGGAGCCCGCATTGTTGGGGATGTCGCGGCCCACCACGCAGGCAAGACCGAACACCGTATAGGCGGTGGTATAGGCAAGCGGCACATTGATGCCCCGCTTCGAGGCAGGCCCCGTGCCGGTAAAATCCACGTGGATGCCCTGATCTGAGACGGTCACAGCGGCTGCGAGCGTCACCGGCTCGTCAAAGCCGTCGACGGTCATGGCATTGCGCCATGTGCCCTTCGGGAGTTTCGCGATCTCGCCGAGGACAGCGGCACGCGAGCGAGAAATGATGTGTTCGGCGAGCACATCGAGATCATCGAGTGCAAACTCGGTCATCATTTCCGTCAAGCGCTTGCAGCCGACGTCGTTGCAGGCTGCAAGCGAATAGACGTCCCCTTCTGTATCGATGGGGAGGCGCGTGTTCGCGCGGATCATCGCCATCAGCGTGTCGTTGAGCTTGCCCTGGTCGGCGAGCTTTAAGAGCGGGATCGAGAGGCCTTCCATGAAGACGTCCGTGCCATCAGGGCCAAAGCCGATGCCGCCGATGTCCATGAGGTGCGACGTACAAGAGAACAGCCCGACCAAACGATCCTTATGAAAGGCCGGAGTGGTCAGCACGAAGTCGTTGAGATGCCCAGTGCCCATCCAGGGATCATTGGTGATGTAGATGTCGCCCTCGCGCATGGTGTCGAGCGGGAAGGCGTTGATGAAGTGCTTGACGCTCTCTGCCATGGAATTGACGTGGCCAGGCGTGCCGGTGACGGCTTGTGCAAGCATACGGCCATGGCGGTCGAAAATGCCAGCCGAGAGGTCGCCCGCCTCGCGAACGATCGGAGAAAAGGCCGTACGCAGAAGCACTTGCGCCTGTTCTTCCACCACCGCGATCAGGCGGTTCCACATCACCTGCAGGTCGATATCTGAAAGCGTCGTCATTGTGCGTCCTTGCGGGTCAGGATCAAGGCGCCACCGGCATCAAGATGAGCGTCAAAGGCTGAGGTGACAAAGGTCGAGGTACCATCTTCGACGATGATGGCGGGGCCTGCGACCTTCGCGCCTGATGCGAAGGCCACGCGCTCGTAAATCGGGATGGAGATATTCACGCCCGAACGGGCATCGAACACCTCGCGAGTGCCGGTTGAGCCCGGGGCTGGCGCATGCACCGGCTTCTTCAATACCTTCGGCTTTGCCGTATCGGTAGTGACGAGAAGCGCCCAGGATAGAATTTCGATGGTCGCACCGGGAATGTGACGTGAGAACAGGTTGCGATAGCCAGCCTCGAAGGTGTCCCGCATCGTGACCGTGTCGGCTTCGGTCAGCGCACGCACGGGCAAGGGCACTGCGATCTCGTGGCCTTGGCCGGCATAGCGCATGAAGGCCGTGCGGGTTTCGCTCAAGGGTTTCCCACCAGCAGCCGCTGCCGCAAGCGCGGTCGCTTCCCGGCTCATGCCATCGATCAGGCGATTGGCTTCGCTCGTATCAAACCGGTCGAGCCGCATATATTTGGAGTGCACCAGTTCATAGGCGGCAGGCGCCCGGAGAAACCCGACGGCTGAGCCAACCCCGGCATCGGCCGGGATCAACACACGGGCAATGCCGAGCTTCTCGGCGAGGCGTGCCGCATGGAGGGGAGCGGCACCGCCAAAGGCAACCATGGTGTGGTCGCCTAGACTGAAACCGCGCTCAACCGCGTGGACGCGGGCGGCATTCGCCATGTTCTCGTCGACAATTTCCTGAACGCCGTGAGCGGCCATCGCGGTTGAGATCGCAAGCGGCCGCCCGATCTTCTCTTCAAGCGCGGCGGACGCTTTATCGGCAAGGATCGGGATCGAGCCGCCGGCAAAGCGGGCCGGATCGATTTTGCCAAGTGTAACATCGGCATCAGTCACCGTCGGTGCTGTGCCGCCACGGCCATAGGCCACGGGTCCCGGGACGGAGCCTGCTGAGTCCGGCCCAACGGTGATGCGCTTCAAGCTATCGACCCGCGCAATGGAGCCGCCACCGGCCCCGATCTCGACCATTTCGATCACGGGAATGCGCACCGGCAGTCCAGACCCCTTCATGAAACGCGATTGGCGATCGACTTCGAAAGTGCGGGCCTTGTGGGGCTCGGCGTGATGAATAAGACAAATCTTCGCGGTGGTGCCGCCCATGTCGAAGGAGAGAACCTTCGCCTCATCTCTTTCGGCAGCCACATGGGCCGCCAAGATCGCGCCTCCGGCGGGTCCTGATTCCACCAGGCGGATGGGAAAGCGTTGGGCTGTTTCCAAGGTGGCAAGCGAGCCACCGGAGGTCATGAGGTGGATTGGTTTGTGATAACCCTCTGCCGCAAAGCGCTGCTTCAAACGGCCGAGATAGCCGGCCATAAGCGGCTGCACATAGGCATTGGCGATGGCGGTCGACGCGCGTTCATATTCGCGCATCTCCGGGCACACTTCCGAGGAGAGCGTGACCCGAAGGCCGGGTGCGGCCTCAGCCAAAATTTCACCAGCTCGCTCCTCATGCGCGCCGTTTGCGTAGGAGTGGATGAAGGCAATCGCGACCGCTTCAACGCCTTCGGTGACCAGCTTAGCAGCAACGCCGCGAAGGGCGGCTTCATCGAGCGGGATCCAGACTTTGCCTGTTACATCAACGCGCTCAGGGACCGTGAAACGCAACTGGCGCGGCACGAGTTGGCGCGGCTTGTCGATGAAGATGTTATATTGGTCGTAGCGGCCTTCGTCGGCGATCTCAATCACATCGCGAAAGCCGTCGGTGGCGATCAGTGCGGTTTTAGCGCCCTTGCGCTCAATGACGGCATTGGTGGCGAGTGTCGTGCCGTGCACGAAGACATCGATATCGGCAAAGGTTAGGCCGGCGCTGGCGAGGACTGCCCGCGTGCCCTCAACCACGGCCTCTTCAGGCAGCGCTGGGGTCGTCAGCACCTTGGTGGTGAAGCGCTCGGCGCCTTTTTCAACGACAATATCGGTGAAGGTGCCGCCGATATCGGTCGCAAGTCGAATGGTGGATTTCGATTGGGTCATGGCGCCAAACCTTAGTGCCTGATGCGGTGGCGACAACCCGCAAATGCGCAGGCCGCGCCATGCGGCCCGTTTGGGGGTGTCGCCCGTTCCGCCGACTTGTGCCGAGACCAGATTTGGCTCTTCGATGGCGCCTCATTTTTGCGGAGCCACAACCATGATCGCGGTCGATCTCAATTCCGATATGGGCGAGGGCTTTGGGCCGTGGTCCATGGGCGATGACGACGCCATGCTCGAGATCGTCACGTCCGCCAATGTCGCCTGCGGCTGGCATGCAGGCGACCCAATCATCATGCACAAAACCGCTGAAACCGCGAAGGCCAAGGGCGTTTCCATCGGTGCCCATCCAGGCTTTGGCGATCTCTGGGGGTTCGGCCGGCGCACCATCCGCGGGGATAGCATGGCCGATCTTGAGAAGCAGATCGCCTATCAAATCGGCGCCATGCAGGCGCTTGCCGTCATGGCCGGCCACAAAGTGACCCATGTAAAAACCCACGGCGCGCTCGGCAATATGGCCAATGACGACGCTGATATCGCTATGGCGGTCGGGCGCGCCATCAAGGCGGTCGACTCCCGGCTGATTTATGTGGTGATGCCGGGCCTCGTCACCGAACATGCGGCGGAAAAGCTCGGTCTCCTCTATGTCCGCGAGGTCTTCGCTGACCGGACCTATGACGATTCGGGCAATTTGACCGCCCGCAAGAAGCCTGGCCCAGACATCCATGATGCAGCGCTCGCGGCCGAACGAGTGCTGCGCATGGTGCAAGACCGCGAGATCATCACCGTGACCGGCAAGCGCCTGAAGGTAGAGATCGATACGATCTGCGTCCACGGCGACAATCCGGCGGCGGTCGCCATGGCTCGTACCGTCCGGACCACCCTTGAGGCGGCAGGCGTCAAAGTTCAGCCCTTCGCCCGTTGAGCCAACAGCAGACCCCATCTCGCGAGGCAACCATGTCACAGCCGTCAGTCCTTTGGTCAGAACTTACTGCAAGCGAACTCGGCGCGCTCGCTAAAGCCGGCGCCATTGTCGTGCTTCCAGTGGCGTCCATGGAGCAACATGGCCCCCATCTCGGTGTTGGCGTCGACACCGTGCTCTGCGGATCAGTGTGCAAGCTTGCGGCTGAGGCGACCGTTGCGACCCGGCCCGTCGTGGTGGCGCCGACCGTCTGGGTCGGCATGGCCGAGCATCATATGGCCCATGGCGGGACCTTCACGCTGGACATCCCGACCTATAGGGCCCTGCTCATGTGCCTTTTGAAGTCGATTGAGCGCGATGGATTCACCAAGGTGCTGATCGTCAATGGTCATGGCGGCAATGTCACGGCGCTCAACTCATTCCTGCCGGATTTCGCGCGTGAGACGTCACTTGCCGTCGCAGTCACCACCTATTTCGAATTGGCGCAGTCGGTGATGGCGCCGCTCCTTGAAGATCAGAACAGCGTTCTGCATGCCTGTGAGGTCGAGACCTCGCTGATGATGGTGTTGGCGCCGGGGTCTGTCCGCCCAGAGCGGCTTTCGGACGCGACGGGACCGAATTTCCCCGATTCCCGTTTGGTGCTGATGCCGCTTGTTCAACGCTTTCGGTCTATCAAGTCCTTCGCGCCATCAGGTGTGGTGGGCGATGCCCGCAAGGCTTCCAAAACGAAGGGTGAGGCCTTGTTGGCAGCAACCGTCGATGCGCTTGCACAGGTGCTCATAAAGGGCGAAGCCTGGGGTTGAGCGGCGTCAGGCCCAGAGCAGAAGAACGGCCACACCGATAACGATCAGCGCGATGCCGGCGCCGTCGCGCGGGCTAGTGACCTGTTTCATGATCGCGCCGGATACGAGGCCGGCGAACAGGACCTCAATGAGCGCCAGTGTGCGCACCTTCGCTGCCGCCTCAATGGCAAAGGCGAGGAACCAGAATTGCGAGGCAAAGGCGCCCGAGAAGCCCGCGAGAAGCGAGGGGCGCCAGGCTGCGATGATCGCGCGCAGTGCTTTGCGGTCCGCGATGGCGAGATAGAGGCTCAGCACGAGGGCTTGGAAGCCAAGGCCCCAGACAAGTGTCGTTGTGGCCGCGAGAACGAAGCTATCAGCTTGGAGCGATAAGATCGCGCCTCGAAAGCCAGTGGCCGCAAGACCAAACATCGCGGCAGAGGCAATGCCGAGAACCGCCGGACGAGCGCCGCCCGGTGCGCCAGGCTTCCAGGACATCACAAGAATGCCTGCGGTTGCGACCGCAATGGCAATCCACGCAAGGGCCGTAAGATGGTCGCCCAGGATGAATACGCCAAACAGGGCGACAATCACCGGTTCGGTTTTGGTGTAGGCGGTCGTCACCATGAAGGAGCGATCGCGCATCGCGGAGAGCATCAGCGCTGTCGCTAAGATCTGGGCAAGGCCTCCCACCACGACCCAACCCGCGAAACGCCAGGACAGAGGCAGGGACGGGCCGGGAACCAACACGTCAACGATAGCCAGGAACAACAGCGCGAAAGGAAAGCCGTAGAGGAAGCGAACTTGGGTCGCGCCGATTGTGCCTATCCGCTCAACCAGGCTTCGCTGGAGCGCATTGCGCGCGGTCTGCGCCGCAGCCGCGATGACAGTGAAGATGGCCCAAAGCCAGGATGCGACGATCATAGAGCCCCCATTCGCAATCGTGATTTCCGATCCGGACTGCGACGTCAATGACGCGCCGCGCCCAGCAGGGATGCTTGGGCCGGCCTTAGCGCACCCCGGCTTCGCGGATCGTGGTCACGCAGCGCGGTGACAGGCGGTTCTGGTTATGACGCAGACAGACGCTGACCGCCTCGCTGCGGGTGCCAGCCTCTGGACACAGCTTTTCAAGATCGGGCTTGCAGGCCCTGTAGATGCCGACCCGCTGCATGAAGGACAAGTTCTCTGACCCGCTTTGGGCGGCAGCAGATGTCGGGACCAAGAGAAGCAAAGCGAGGAACAGCGGCATGAGAAACGCGCTTATCAGAGAGGGAAGGCATCGCCCCAGCCGAGGCGTCTGGTGGTGCGGGTTCGGTCCTTATCTCGCCCGGGGATGCTGACAGTTTCAAGGCCTTCAGGGGTACAGAGTTTGAAACTCTTGTCCGCCTTCGTCTCGACCGGCCGACGAAGGATGCGGGCCGGAGTCCGTTCGAAAGAGACCGACGGGGCTGTGAGAACACAATAGGAAAAGGGCTCATCCTCAAAAGGGACATCCGCGCCTTTGGCAAGCTTGTGGGCTTTCAGGCGGGGGAGGCGGGCGGTGAAGTGGCACCAGTCATCGGGTGAAAGCGGGCAGGGCCGATCATGGGGGCAAGGGGCGACCACCCGAAAGCCCCTAGCGATAAGCCCTTCGCGCAGGATCTGGATCACCGCATGTCCGCGAGGCGTTCCGGGTTCGATGATCGCCACAAGGCCCGTCGCAACGGCTGCAATAGCTCCCGCGATTGCTGCAAGCTTTGGGGGTGGAACCTCGTTCATGGCGTAACCCGCCACCACAAGATCAGCGGTGGTCTTCAAGCCGCGATCTAGGGGGACCAATGCCCAGGTCGCGGATTTGAACCGATCTCCGCCCAAACGCTTGCCCAGTTCCATCATCCCGGCATCGCGGTCGATGAGGGTTGCCTGGTCGATGTCGTTGAAGGTCTCGAATGCCGCCCAGGTGGCAGTGCCGGGGCCGCAGCCAAGATCGAGAACCGAACGAATGGGGTGAGAAACTCGTTCGCGCGCTTCGCCCAAGACCCAGGCTGTCGCCGCATAGGTCGCAGGCATGCGGGTAACAGCATAGG
>JBAWYY010000144.1:0-6983 GCA_037143285.1 Alphaproteobacteria bacterium
CCGCGACAACGCCAAAATCATGGGTGATGAATAAAACCCCGGTGCCCTTCTCCGTCTGGAGGGTCTTGATGAGCTTCAAGATTTGGGCCTGTGTGGTCACATCAAGTGCAGTGGTCGGCTCATCGGCAATGAGAATGGCGGGCTCTAACGCGAGCGCCATGGCAATCATTACGCGCTGCCGCTGGCCGCCAGAGAGACGAAAGGGATAGGCGTCCACAGTGCGCGCGGGATCTGGTAGCCCGACGGCGGTAAGTAGGGAGATTGCTTTGTCGCGCTGGCTGCCAGCGTCGCCGAGACCGTGGGCCTCCATCACCTCGCCGATTTGGCGGCCGACCGTCATGATCGGGTTCAGCGCTGTCATCGGCTCCTGAAAGATCATGGCAAGCCTGCGCCCACGCAGCGAGCGCTTCGCCTCCTGATCAAGACTGAGGATATCGACGCCGTCGAAGACAACCCTGCCGGCAGTCACAGGCAAACGGTTGGGCAAAAGCCCCATGATCGTCTGCGCCGCGATGGACTTGCCCGAACCTGATTCCCCAACGATACACAGCACCTCTCCCGCAGCGAGCGAGAATGTCAAATCGGAGACGGCTTCCGGGCGATCACCACCCCGTGGAAGCGCCACCGTGAGGCCTTCGACGGTCAGAAGCGCGCTCATGATTCACCGCGATCATGAAGGCGGGGATTGAGGGCGTCGGACAGCCCCTCCCCAATCAGATTGAGCGCGAGCACCGTAAGGAATAGCGCGATGCCTGGAAAAACGCTTGTCCACCAGGCCAATCGAATGGTGGATCGCCCCGAACCGATCATGAAGCCCCAACTCATGACATTGGGATCACCGAGGCCTAGGAAGGAGAGTGCGGCTTCCAAAAGGATTGCGGTTGCGACCATAAAGGAAGCCAGCACCACGATGGGCGAAAGCGCATTGGGGAGGATCTCGCGAAAAACGATGGCAGGCGTCGATTTTCCTAGCACGACGGCGGCTTGGACAAACTCGCGCGATCGCAGGCTCAGGAACTCACCACGGACAACCCGCGCGACCGGCGGCCATGACACGATTGCCACTGCGGTGACGATGGACGCGACCGAAGGCTGGAAGATCGCGACAATCAACAACGCCAAAACGAAGCTCGGGATCGCCTGAAAGAACTCGGTGAAGCGCATCAAGATGTCATCGATGATCCCGCCGGAGTAACCGGCGACCGCACCGATTGTGACGCCGAGCAGGAGTGCAGCAGCCGTCGAGACTGCGCCGATCACGAGCGATACGCGCGCGCCATGGACGATGGTCGAAAAGACATCGCGGCCCAGCATGTCGGTGCCCAGAAGATGGGGATCGGACAGCGGCGGCGAGACCGGCGCGCCCGCCATATCCCAGGGATTGCCCGGCGCAATCCAGGGCCCAAAAAGCGCCAGAATGAGCACGACGACAAAGACCGCAAGGCCAATAACCGCGCCGGTATTGCGGGAGAAGCGGCGCCAGAAGCCTTTCATGCGCCGACCTCAATGCGGGGGTCGACGAGCGCATAAACAACATCAGTGATGAGGTTGATCACGACCGCCATGGCCGAGGTGGTGATGAACACGCCGAGCAGGAGATTATAGTCACGCGCCAGGAGCGCCTCGAAGGCCAAGCGCCCGACGCCAGGCCACGAGAATACGGTTTCCACCAGCACGGAGCCGCCGACCAGCGTACCTGCCTGGACGCCCGCAAAGCCGATGACCGGAAGAAGCGCGTTACGCAGTACATGGCGCCTGACGATTGGGCCTTCGCGGAGACCCTTAGCTCGCGCGGTGCGTACGAAATCCTGGGTCGCGACTTCCAACATCGAGGCCCGCGTTAGCCTCGCATAGAGCGCCATGAAAAAGAGCCCAAGCGTCAGGGCCGGAAGGATCAGGTGACGGCCGACATCTAAAGCGAAAGCTGGGCCTGAGAGGTCAGCGCCGATGGTGAACATGCCGAGCGCCGGGAGCCAGCCCAACTGGATCGAGAAGATAAGAATGAAGATGAGCCCGACCCAGAAAAGGGGCGTCGCATAACAGGTGAGCGCGACGACGGTGATGAGGCTATCGGCCCAAGTGCCAACCCGGCGCGCGGCCAAAACGCCCAAAGTCACGCCCACCGAAACGGCGAAGAGAAAGGCAGCCCCCGTCAACAAGATCGTTGCCGGCAAACGCTCGCCTATCAGGCTTGCGACGGTGCGCTGGACCCGGTGGGAATAGCCGAGGTCGAACTGAGCGATGCCTTTCAGATAAATGAAAAGCTGCTCGGGCATCGATTTATCGAGCCCGAATTGCTGGCGGAGTTGGTCCAAGAACTGCGCGTCCGCGGCACCCGATTGCCCGGCGATCACGAGAGCGGGGTCGCCGGGGGCAAGTCGCACGAGAAAGAACGCGAGGATGATCACGCCGATCACGACGCTCACCGCCTTTATGAGGCGCTGAGCGATGAAGCGGAGGAAATGCGAGAGGTCCATCTCAGACCCCTCGCCTCATTAAACCTCTGAACCAAGTCGGCATCATCACATGGTCACATCGGCAAAGCCGTCGTGGATGCCTGTGGCCGTTGTGATCAGGTTCTTCAACCGCTTGTCGGAAATCGTCGGGAAAGCCAATTCCAGGAGCCAGATCACCGGCATTTCCTGGACAAGGATTTTCTGCACCTCGCTAAAGGCTGCTTGACGCTCGGCAGCGGTTGCCGAGCGGCGGGCGGTTGCGAAGAGTTCGTCGACCTTAGGATTGGAGAAACCCATGGTGTTGGTGAAAGCGATTTTCTGAATGTTAGAGCTCACATAGGTGCGCTCAACGCCAATCGTCGGGTCGCCCCACTGATAGACGAAGTTGATCGTCATCTCATATTCCCAAGCGCCAACGCGGCGCGCCCAGGTGCCGGCGTCAACGGCTTCGCCGACGAGACGCACGCCGATCTGGCCCATGGCCTGGCGAATATACTCACCCAGACGGTTCCAAATCTCACCATAGGGCAGCGTCATGAACTTGAGTTCAAAGCGCGTGCCGTCGGCTTTGCGCGGGTGACCGGCTTCATCAAGGAGGCGGTTGGCGGCTGCCACATCAAATGCGGGCAAGCGCACCGAGGGATCGTGGAACTTCGTCGATGAGGCAATCGGGCTGGTCGCAACTTTACCCACGCCGAACCAAAGCCGGTTGAGGATGAAAGCGCGGTCAATCGCCATCGACAAGGCGCGACGGACGCGCGCGTCGTCCAGCGGCTTCACGCGGAGGTTCAAATCGATCCACGACAAAGGCGCGAAAAGCTCCCAGCCGGCGATGGAGACATCGAGGTTTGGCTCGGCCCGGAAGCGCGGCACGTCAAAGGCTTCGATGTCGTTAAAGGCCGCAAGCTGGACTTGGCCCGTCTGCAACGAGACGCCGCGCAGCGTGGAATCCGGGATGATTCGATAGACGACTTCATCAATTGTCGGCTTGCCGGGCTTCCAGTATTTGTCGAACTTCAGCAGTCGAATAAAGTTGCCGCGCTGCCATTCGCCATAGCGGAACGGCCCTGTACCCACCGGGTTTTGGTTTGCCGGATTGTTGCGGAAATCGGTGCCCTCATAGAGGTGCTTCGGCAGCATTGGCAAAGTGGTCGAGTCGAAATTAAGGATGAAGGGCTCGAATGGCGCCTTCAGCTTGATCTCGATCGTGGACGCATCTTTCGCCACGCAGCTCTCGATGTTGGCGAGTGTTCCGCGCAAACGAGGGTTCACCTCGGGGTGAAGCTTCGTGATGTTGAACACCACGTCTTCAGCGGTGAAGGGCTTGCCGTCGTGCCAGGTCACGCCGGCTTCCAAGACGAAGCCATAAGTCAGGCCATCGGCAGAGATAGTGAAGGATTTCGCGAGCAAGGGCTTGGGTTCAAGCTTTGGGGTATAGGACAGAAGCCCTTCAAACAGCTTGCCACCGACGATGAGGGTTGGCCCCTGATTGTTAATGCCGGGCACTGCGATCGGCGGCTCAGGCGTGATGATCGTATTGAGCACCTTGCGACCCTGCGCATCGACACTCACCGTTCCCGGAAGCGTCATGGCGCCGCCAACAGCACCCGCAGCGGCAAGTTTCAAAAGATCACGGCGACCGAGTCCGCCCCGCATTTTGGAAACAGTCATTACTACCCCCTCAAAAGCATTACCCGACTGCGATACCGCCAGCCTGTTGTTTCGAAGTATGGGCAGGCGCGGGGCATGCTGCCAAGCCCCCATCATCGCAGGCCTTTCACTGACATGGCGGATAGCTGAGCGTTGAGTTGAAATGGCGCTTCGCTTGACCTCACCACACGGCGCTTTTAAATCTGTACGATAAACGTTCGAAGGTGCGTTATTCGCACATTCTGAGGAACAATGCGCACACAAGTCGCAATCATTGGCGCGGGACCGGCAGGTCTTCTTCTTGCCCATCTTCTGCAGCGCGCAGGCATCGAGAGTGTGATCCTCGAAGCAAGGGATCGCGCTTATGTGGAAGCCCGCATCCGCGCCGGCGTCCTCGAGCAGCAATCGGTCGATCTCTTGCGCGACGTGGGTCTTGGCGCACGTCTCGATAGAGAGGGGCTGCGTCATGAGGGTGTCGAACTCGCCTTCAATGGGGCGCGGCACCGGATTGATCTTGCGGGGTTGACGGGCGGCAAGGCAGTCACGGTGTATGGCCAGCACGAGGCTGTCAAAGACATGATCGCAGCGAGGGTCACCTCGGGCGCACCTTTGCTCTTTGATGCCAAGGTTCTGGCCATTGATGGCCTCGAGACCACAAGCCCATCAGTGACCTATTCCAAGGATGGGCAAACTCACCAACTTCATTGCGCCGTTATTGCGGGATGCGATGGGTTCCACGGCGTTGCCCGCGCCTCCATCGCGCCCGAAAAGATCACGCTGTTTGAGCGGGTCTATCCCTTTGCTTGGCTTGGCATCCTGGCGGAAGCGGCGCCGGCCAGCCACGAATTGATCTATGCGCGCCACGACCGGGGTTTCGCGCTTTTCTCCATGCGATCGCCCACGATCACGCGGCTCTATTTGCAGTGCCCAATCGACGACCAAGCAGAGCGCTGGTCCGATCAAGCGATCTGGGACGAAATTGACGCGCGGATGGGCGGTGCCGCCGGCTGGACGCCTAAGCATGGGCCGATCATCCAAAAATCCGTCACGCCCATGCGCTCTTTCGTTGCTGAGCCCATGCGCTTCGGACGTTTGTTCCTTGCGGGCGATGCGGCTCACATCGTACCGCCGACCGGCGCCAAGGGTATGAACCTCGCCGTTGCGGACGTGCGCATTCTCGCTCAAGCCCTCGAAGCCTTTTTCCATCATCAGGATGAGCGCGGCCTCGATCGCTATTCGGCGACATGCCTCGACCGGATCTGGAAGGTGCAACGCTTCTCCTGGTGGATGACCGCCATGTTGCATCGGTTCGACGACGAGACCGCCTTCGATCATCGGCGCCAACTCGCCGAATTGGACTATGTCGTGCGATCAAAGGCAGCAGCCACTTCGCTTGCAGAAAACTATGTCGGATTGCCCTTCACGACCTGAAGAGCACTCCGGTTCGGATCAACGTTGCTGGAGGCCCTATGGCCGAGTTCATGTCGCTGGATAAGGCTGTCGCATCCCTCGTTCGCGATGGAGATGCCGTTGCGATGGAGGGCTTTACCCACCTCATCCCCTATGCAGCCGGTCATGAAGTGATCCGGCAAGGGCGACGCAATCTGACGCTAATTCGCATGACGCCGGACATCATCTACGACCAGTTGATCGGTATGGGATGCGCCAGCAAGCTCATCTTCTCCTGGGCCGGCAATCCCGGTGTCGGCTCGCTTCACCGCATGCGCGATGCCGTTGAAAATCACTGGCCGGCGAAGCTCGATATCGAAGAACATAGTCACGCCGCCATGGCGAATGCCTTCGAAGCAGGTGCGGCCAACCTGCCTTTTGCGGTGTTCCGTGGCTACAAGGGCGTCGATCTTCCGAGGGTGAACCCCCGCATCAAATCCGTGACCTGCCCCTATACCGGCGAGGTGCTAGCAACCGTGCCGGCCATCCGACCGGATGTTGCGATCATTCATGCGCAGAAGGCCGACCGCGAAGGCAATGTCATGCTCGAAGGCATTGTGGGCGTGCAGAAAGAGGCCGTGCTTGCCGCCAAGCGATCATTGGTGACCGTTGAGGAAGTGGTCGAGGATTTCGGTCCGCGCAACGCGAATGCGGTCATCCTGCCGACCTGGACTGTAAGCGCCATAGCAGTCGTTCCGGGCGGGGCACACCCCTCCTATACCCACGGCTACACCAAGCGAGACAATGCGTTCTACATTGCGTGGGATGCTATTGCGCGGGAACGTGAAGGCTTCCTCGCCTGGATGCAGGAGAATGTGATGAGCAAGGGGCCGGAGGCCTATGCGGTTCACGCAAAACCCGTTTCTGGCCGCGTGGAGTAAGCGCCATGACCACCTTCACGCCCAGCGAAATGATGACCATTTCAGCCGCTCGCCTCCTAACCAATCAGGATGTGTGCTTTGTCGGGATCGGCGCACCCTCGGCTGCCTGCAATCTGGCGCGGCTTACCCATGCGCCCAAGATTACGTTGATCTATGAGAGCGGTACGCTTTGCACCCGCCCAACCGTCTTGCCGCTTTCGATCGGCGATGGCGAGCTCGCCGAGACCGCGCTCACGACCGTCTCCGTCCCTGAGATGTTCCGCTACTGGCTCCAGGGCGGGCGTATCTCGATCGGTTTTCTCGGCGGCGCACAGATTGATCGCTTCGCCAATCTCAACACCACCGTGGTCGGCCCCTATAACGCGCCCAAGGTGCGCTTGCCCGGCGGCGGCGGTGCACCGGCGCCCAATCCTGCTCGCGCTCGCGTATGGCGTGGCCCAGCGCCGTGGACTCGCCCCCCAGGTACAGCAGGTGCGTCAGCGGCGGCAGGGCGAGCCCTAGCGTCGCGTTGAGGTACGCCGCCGCCAGCAGCGGGAACGTGAGGGTC
>JBAWYY010000145.1:0-6961 GCA_037143285.1 Alphaproteobacteria bacterium
GTTGCGCAGGGGTGAGATCGCGAGCGGGCCGTTGCGCACGGCAAGCGCGGTGGCGTCCCCCGTGGGCGGCTCGCCGGAGGCCGTGAAGCCTGCGCCATTGTGGCTGCCGTCGCAAAAGGGCTTGTTCTTCGACTGGCCGCAGCGGCAAAGCGTCGCGCGCATGCCGATCTCGACGCCGTCGAGGTTGATCGGCGCGTTCACCGCCAGCGGGCCGTTCTCGCGGATGGTCAGCACGTTCACCGGCGGGGCGGCTTCGTCCGGGCGGCCGTCTCGGCGCTTATATTGAATGGCGCCGGAGGGGCAGTTTTCGGCGACCGCCACCAGCTTTTCCGCGTCCATGGCATTGGGCATGATCCAGGCGCCCGGCGTATTGGCCAAGAAGACGGTCGGCGCCTTCAGCACGCATTGGCGCGAGTGAATACAGCGCTTGCCCTCAAAGGCGATGGTGAGCGCCTCGCCCTCGGCGATTTCGATGGCAGGCGAGGGTGTCGCGGGGGCGGGGGCTGGCGTGGTCATGGGGGCACTTTCCCCCGCTTTGGGCGGGTTGTTGGCACGAGCGAGGAACCGCGCGGCTGTGGTGTCGAGGCGTTGAGCGAGCGCGTCTGCCTCCGGCACCAGCGAGGTGAGATGGCGCAGGCCCTCGGCGAGATCGGCGAAACGGTCGGAGAGGATCCGCCATTCGGACGCGCCCTCAACGAGGGGCTCAAGCCCGCGCAGGGTGGCGAAGGTCATGCCGGCATTAACGCCCGGCGATTGGGCATTGGCGGGGAGCGTGGTCAGCGCTTCCGCCACCGGCGTGACGATGCCCATGAGGCCGATGGCGGTGTCGATCAGCTCGGCACGGTCGGCGCGCTCGCGATGGGCGCGGCCATAGGCCTGTACGAGACAGCGCAGCATCTGGTTATAGAGCGCGTTCGCGACATCCAGCACGGCGGCGGCTTCGGGAATTTCGATGAAGACCCGGCCCTCTGGGTTGGGCGGGCGGCGCATGACGGGATTGCGCGCGACCGGCCGCGAGGGCACGAAGGCGGGATCGCGGGCAAGCATCGCCTCATAGTCGGCGCGCATGGCGAGGAAGCGGGCATAGTGGCTCTCCTCGCTGTGGCCCGGCGCGCCCTCGCCCTGTTCGACGATGGCTTCGATCGCGGCGAGCGCGGAGCGAGATCGGTTACGGTGACGAGGCCGGGGAGGCTCACGATATCCGGCCCGATCTGCGCGTCGTGATGGCCGCAGAACAGCGTCTTTTCGCCCATCTGCTGGGCAAGTTGGGTCAGGCCCCCGGCGATCTCGCGATAGAGATGGCCGACGGTTTCGAAATCCTGGGCGACCGGCGTGAAATGGCCGCTGGCGCCGCCGCGTAGATAGCGCCGTGGCGGGGCGAAGGGCGCGGCATCGGGCATGTCGACGCCCTCGGGCCGCTCCAGATAGATGAAGTGGTCGAGGGTATCGCGATCAAAGGGCGCGAGCGCCACCGTCATGGCGGCCGGGTGATAGCCGGCAGCGACGGGGAAATTCTGGCGGGTGAAATGGGGCCTGGCGCCAATGGCGACCAGAATGTTCGACACCAGCGCCAGATGCGCCATTTCCTCAACCGCGACCGAAATGATCTGCTGGCGCCAGCGGGTGACCGCTGCACGCTGATCGTCGGTGAGGCCGTCGCTCTCGCGCGTCTTCAGGCCGAAGGCGGCATAGAGATAGCAGCACATCAAGCCGTGCTCGATCTCGGCGGCTTCACCGAGGATGCCGATGAGATGCTCGAGACTTTCGATGCGAATAGGCGGTTCTGCGCTCATGGCGGGGTCCTAGGGCGAAGGCTCAAAGGGCTCGCCCTTTCGTAAGCCTTCACCCTAGCCGCGAGGCTTTATCAGGCAAGGTCGACCACAGTCCGGCATGTGCCGGATTGCGATTAGTCCCCGCATTTCAAGGCTTCAGGAAGTCCGCGAGGATCGCGGTGAGCTCCGCCGGCTTGTCGATTTGCGGGAAATGGCTTGCCCCCGGTATCAGGATCTTCCGCGTGCCGGCCGGCAGACCCGCAAGCACGATGTCGGCGAGCGCGGCCGGGAAGAGTTTGTCCTCCGCGCCCCAGACCACGAGCGCCGGGGCCTTCACCTGCGGCAGCACATCGTCAAGGAGCCGGTCGCCGGTATTGCCCGCCGCAAAGCCGGCGAACAGGAGGCCGAGGGTCGCCGCCTCGCCGCTCGCCTTGAAGCCGGCAAGCGCTTGGGTCGCAAATTCGGTCGTCTGCGCGAAGGGCGAGGCGATCACGTGCTGCAAGAGGTTCTGCATCTCAGCGACCGTATCGGGCGCGAAATTCACCGGCGGCGGGCCGCCGAGGGTCACTTTCAGGCCGGCGGCATCGATCAGCACCACGCGCTCGACGAGTTCTGGATATTTCGCCGCGAAGCTTGCCGCGATCCAAGCGCCGAGCGAATTGCCGACGAGGCGGATTTTAGGGAGCTTCTCCGACACGACGAGCGCGTGCAGCGCCTCCACCTGCAGGCCGATGGAGATGGTGGGCGAGGTGCGGGCCGATCCGCCAAAGCCGATCATGTCAAAGGCATAGACGGTGTGCTGGCCGCTCAAGCCCACCATCACAGGCACGAAATCTTCCTTGTGGCCGCCAAGGCCGTGGACGATGACCAGGGGCGAGCCTGAGCCGATCTTGAGGGCGGCAACAGAGAGGCCGTTTGAGGTGTAGGTGAAGGCTGTGGGCTTGTCGGTCACGGGGGCTCCTTGCGCAAAACTTGGGGTGGTGAGGCTTAAGGCGCCGACCGCGATGAGCGCACGGCGTGTAAGGTCAGAAATCGTCATGGATCGTTCTCCTCAGCCCGTGGGCAGCGCCACGCGCAGCAGATTGGCATTGGCCTTGAGACCGGCGAACAGGCCGCCGGTGGTGGTGACAAAAAGGAAGCCGGCGCTCGGGCCGCGCCCGAAGGCAACCGAGGTCGCCCCCTCGGCGTCGCGATCGATCACCACCGCGACGCGCCCATCCGGCTCGCGCAGGATGACGGTGGTGCCATGGGTCGCGATGAAGATGCGGCCATTCTCGGCCACCGCGAAATCATCGATGCCGGTGAAGGTGCCGAGCGTCTCGAAGGCCTCAACCGTTCGCCCCGCACTCAGGCGCCCGCGCATCAGCGTCTTGGTCGAACTGTTGGAGACATAGACAAAGCCGCCGCTGATCTGGAGACCATTGGCGCCCAGCGCAAATTCTCCGGGCGAGGCCACGGGTTTCAGCTGGTCCGCCCGGTTCCAGGGCGTAAGCGTGCCGCCGGCGATCCCATAGGCCCAGATCGTGCCGGCTAGCGAGTCGGCGATCAGCATCTGGTCGCCCTCGAGCCTGGCGATGCCATTGAGGAACAGGGCTTGCGGCGCCTCGACCCGGCCAACCGTCCGCCCGGTGCTGTCGAGACGCAAGACGGCCATGGTGCCGGTGAAGCTCGGCCCGGAGGTGAAGGGCGCGCCATGGGCGGTGACGAGAAAACCGCCGTCTATGCTGATGAGGTCAACGGGATGGGCGCCAAGCTCGGCAAAGACGCTCACCCCGCTCGGGCTCCAACGCAGGATCTGCCGCGAGAAATAGCTGGTGAACAAGACGCTGCCGTCGGCCTGAGGCTCGAGATTCTCGAAGAAAGCCCCGGTGGGGAGGCTGGTCAGAACATCGGCGCGAGCACTCGCCTGTGCGCGGACCGAATGCGGGGCGAACGCAAGGCTTGCGGCGGCAAGTGCCAGCATGTGGCGACGGCTTGGCCGGAGCATCGTCTGTCGGGTGATCAAGGGCAGCGTCCTATCCGAAGAACTTTGGGATGATGAAACATCAAGGCGTCCCACCAAACCCATTGGCTGTGACAGCCTAGTGGCATCGCGACAGACGTTTGCGCTTGTTTCTTGTCGAATCCTGCTCACGGGCTCGGTCGCGGCTTGCTCTGGACCAAGGCGCGTCCCTACCTTCCTGCTGTTATCAGCCAGACGCGAGAGGGACAGGACGACCGGACAGCAGAGCCAGCCGAAGGGATGCACCCCCTTCTCATCGGGTCTCCATCTCTCCCGTTAAATACCGAAAGAACCTCGTAAAATCCGCGGGCACATGGTCTCGTCATGCGCCTCATGAAACCGCGCTCAGCCCCCAACAGCTGTGGCACGGTAGCAAGGGATCATCCGGACTGATGGCCCCGCCCCAATCCTTCGGGGTGGGCTCGTAAAATGCCAAATCCTGCTCTGCCGCGCACACGCGTCAAAGCGACAGTGCCGACGCCTTCTCGTCCCAGGAAAGCCCGCATGGCCCATCCGCATGACAACGAGCCGCCATCCCAGATCATTTCAAGTGCACCCCTGGGCTGGTCGAATATCGAGGTCCAACGGCATTTGTACCGGGATGGCAGTGCATTTGAGAGCAAAAGCGGCCAAGACGCCCATTGCATCATGGTCTGGGACGATCCGACGTCCGGCACCATCACCTGTGCGGGCCAAGACTTTGTCCTAAACGATCTGCGCGGTGCGGTCGTCATCATCCCCGCGGGCACCCCGCTGAGCGCCACCCTCAACCGGCCGTCGCAGGCCACCAAAATTATGGTCAACAGGACCTTCGTCACCGAGACGGGCCTTGAGGCGCTGGGCATGGATGGGGCCGCGATCAAGCCTGCCGCGACCGACCAAGATCATGACCTGCGCGGTGTCGCCTATCTCTTGATCGAAGCAGCCATCGGCCATCAACCCCTCGATGACGCGATGATCGCCTTCATCGTCCGTGAAATCGCCATTCACTTGGTTTGCAACTATTCGACTATGAAGCGCCCGCGCCCCGATGCGTCAGGCCGTCTCTCGTCTGCAAAGCTTGCAAAAATCCTTCATTACATCGCGACCCATCTGCACAAGCCCATTCCTGTGGCGGCGCTCTCGCGTGAGGCGGGCCTAAGTCCGGCCCATTTTTCGCGCGCGTTCCGGCGCAGCACGGGCCGCGCGCCGCACGCCTATGTGATGGGCCGGCGCATCGCCAAAGCGGCCCATCTCCTGCGTAATTCCGCGCTCACCATTGACCAGATCGCCGCGCAATGCGGCTTTCACGATCAGGCGCATCTCACGCGGCTGTTTAAAACGGCGATGAAGACAACGCCGCGCGCCTATCGGCTGGGAGAAGCTTGAGTTGAGGCGACGCGAGGCGTCACGATGCTGCGCTGAAACCTTTAAAGCGCACATGCAAGTGATCGCAGAGGTCTATCCCCCAGCCGACTATTGCGCCGATGCTTGCCATCTCGGCGGCCTCGGTGCATAGGACAAATTGAAATCGGCTGGCGAAGAGGCGTCTATGGCGGGGATTATGCAGGGAAAACGCGGTCTCATCATGGGGCTTGCGAACAACCGCTCGATCGCCTGGGGGATTGCCAAGTCGCTTCATGCCCATGGGGCAGAGCTTGCTTTCACCTTCCAGGGCGAGGCCTTGGAAAAGCGCGTGCGTCCTTTGGCAGCTGAACTTGGCGGCCATGTGGTCGGCCATTGCGATGTCACCGATACCCCGAGCCTCGATGCCGCGTTTAAAGCGACCGGCGATCTGTTCGGCTCCATCGACTTCGTGCTGCACGCCATTGCCTTTTCCGACAAGGACGAGCTGACCGGGCGCTATGTCGACACGACAGAGGCTAATTTCACCAAGTCGCTGCTCATCTCCTGCTATTCTTTCACCGCCGTTGCCCAGCGCGCCGAGAAGCTGATGCCGAACGGCGGCTCGCTCCTGACGCTGACCTATTACGGTGCCGAAAAGTGGATGCCCCATTACAATGTGATGGGTGTGGCCAAAGCGGGCCTTGAGGCGAGCGTGCGCTATCTCGCAGCCGACCTGGGTGAGAAGAAAATTCGCGTCAATGCAATCTCGGCGGGCCCGATCAAGACGTTGGCTGCCTCAGGCATTGGCGACTTCCGCTATATCCTGAAGTGGAACGAATATAACTCGCCGCTGCGCCGCACCGTCTCCATCGACGAGGTCGGCGATTCCGGCATGTATCTGCTGAGCGACCTGTCGCGCGGTGTCACCGGCGAAATCCACCATGTGGACTGCGGCTATCACGTGGTCGGCATGAAGAACCCGACCGCGCCTGACATCAGCGTCGTGAAAGAGTAAGGCAAGCTCCGGCCTACCTTACCTTCTCCGGGCTCAGCTCCACTTCCAGGCGCTGCGAATATTTCGACATGGCGTAGCAGGCGACGAAATAGACGGCGGCCGCATAGACATAGGCTTCCGTTGCAAAGCCCAGCCAGTTGGAATCGCCCAGCGACGACCGCAGTGTCGTGAAGAAATCGAAGATGCCGATGATCAGCACCAACGTCGTGTCCTTGAACAGGCCGATGAAGGTGTTGACCTGCGCAGGGATCGTGATCTTCAGCGCCTGCGGCAGGATGATGAGCCGCATCTTCTGGGAATAGGTGAGGCCAACCGAGTCCGCGCCCTCATATTGCCCCTTAGGGATCGCTTGGAGGCCGCCGCGGAACACTTCTGCCAAATAGGCGGCGGCGAAGATCACGAAGGCGATTTGCGCGCGAATGAGCCGGTCGATCTCCACGCCCTGGGGCATGAACAGCGGCACGATGAAGGTCGCGATGAACAGGAGCGAGATCAGCGGCACGCCGCGAATGAACTCGATCCAAGCGACCGAGGCGGCTTTCACGATGGGCCGGCGCGAGCGGCGCCCGAGCGCCAGCACG
Organism: Alphaproteobacteria bacterium; assembly: GCA_037143285.1. Lineage (GTDB taxonomy): Bacteria > Pseudomonadota > Alphaproteobacteria > Rhizobiales > Phreatobacteraceae > Phreatobacter. Next base: position 6,697 of record JBAWYY010000145.1, read on the forward strand.
ATGCCGATGGGGTAGGCGATCGCGAGCCCGAAGACCGCGAGGAAGATGGTGACGAGCCAGCCGCCCCAGAGCCGCGTCGGCACCGCATCAAGGCCGGGCAGCGGGATACCCAGCACCGAGCCGCCCATGATGCCCCACATTAAGGCGAGCGTCGCAAGCCAGGCGAAGACCAATTCTCGGCGCCAGGCGAAGCGCTGCGTCGAGATCGCGACCATCACGGCGAAGATGATGAGAACCGTTGCCGGTCGCCAGCGCTGTTCGAAGG
>JBAWYY010000146.1:0-6863 GCA_037143285.1 Alphaproteobacteria bacterium
ACTTCACAATTTCGTTTTTTGCGTGAGGTCCGATCCTTGCTTGTATTCGTATGTCCCCTGATGGGATAAACACAGGTGCCCGTTAGAGGCATTTCGAGGTTCGGAGCGGTCAATGCGCGTTTCAGCTCAAGTTGCGATCATCGCCCTCGTTTCAGGCTTGTCCTACGGCGGCTATCACTATTGGCCTCAGATCAAGCCGATGTTGCCGGCCTCCCTTGCAGGCGCCGCGCCCGGCCCTGCATCGGCTGCAGTTCCAACCAGCGGCGGGGGCGCCCCTGCGGCAGCCCAATCCGGTCCGCCGCGGCAAGGTGGCCCCGGCGGTGCGCCCCAGGTCGTCGAGGTTGCTCCCGCCACGCGCGGCAGGATTGTCGAAATCGCGGAATCAGTGGGCACGACGCGCGCGCTTGAAAGTGTGACGCTCACGACGCGCGTGACCGGGTTGATTGAGGCGATTTCATTCGAAGAGGGTCAAATCGTTGAACGCGGTTATGAGTTACTGCGCTTCGACACCGCCGAGCGCCGTGCAGACCTTGAAGCCGCCAAAGCCGCGGTGATCACAGCGCAGGCACAGCGCGCTGAATTGCAGGCGCGCCTCGAACGCGCCCGAGCGCTGCGCGCCACAGGCGCTGGCACCGATGCTCAGGTGGTCGACCTCTCCGCTCAGGCGCGGACCGCGGATTCGACCGTGCTTGCCGCGGAAGCACGCGAGCGCTCCGCCGCGGCACGGCTTGCTGAAATGGTTGTCCGTGCGCCATTTACGGGCCGGGTCGGCATTCGAGCCGTGAGCCTTGGCGCTCTTGTCGAGCCGCGCACGGTCATCACCACGTTGGATGACCTTACCAAGGTTCGCCTCGACTTCTCGGTGCCGGAAGTCCTGATCTCGATGCTCGAAGTGGGCCGACCGATTGTGGCGAAAAGCATCGCCTATGGCGAGCGAGCCTTCGCCGGCACCGTCGCCGTCATCGATACCCGCGTGGATACTGTCACCCGCTCAGTGAAGCTTACCGCTCTCATCGACAATCCCGACCGCGCTTTGCGGCCAGGCATGTTCATGAATGTGAGCTTGGAAGTCGCCTCTAGGAACGACGCTATCACCGTTCCGGAAGAGGCCGTTGTCGGCGAGGGTCCGCGACAGATCATCTTTGTGGTCAAGGACGGACGCATCGACCGGCGCCAGGTCAAAATTGGCCAACGTCAAAATGCGCGGATCGAGATTGTCGAAGGCGTGGCAGCGGGAGATCTCGTTGTTGCCCGAGGCACTCAGCGAGCGCGTCACGGCATGCCGGTCGTGACCCGCCCCATTGAGGGATCAAGGGCTCAAGGGCCTCAGGCTGCGCGGGCTACGCCCTCAGCGACGAACTAAGCCGCTGGGAGCGCACCATGCAACTTTCAGATGTCTCCATCCGCCGCCCGGTTTTCGCCAGTGTCCTGTCTCTCCTGCTTGTGGTCGGAGGCGTCGCTGCCCTCTTCAACATGCCGGTGCGCGAGGTGCCGCAGGTCGATCCGCCGGTTGTGTCGGTCAACACCGCCTATCGCGGCGCTTCCAACGAGGTGATCGATAATCGCGTCACCGACGTGATTGAGCGTGCGGTTGCCGGTATCGAAGGCATCACCGAGATCCGCTCGACGAGCCGCAACGATCTCTCGCAGATCACGATCGAGTTCAATATCGGGCGCGATCCAGACGCCGCCGCCGCGGATGTCCGCGACCGCGTCAGCCGCGTTCTTGCCCGCTTGCCCGACGGCATCGATCCCCCGGTGATCGCGCGCGTCGACGCCAACGCCCAGGCCATCATGTGGGTTGGCGTCACCTCCGACAGCATGGACTCCCTTGAACTTACAGACTTTCTTCGTCGGAACGTCATTGACCGCATCGGCACTGTACCAGGCGTCGCCAGCATCAATGTGGGTGGCGAGCGGCGCTATGCGCAGCGCATTTTCATTGACCGTCAGGCGCTAGCAGCGCGCGGCCTTACCGTTCAGGACATTGAGTCGGCGATCAAGCGCCAGAACGTGGATATTCCCGGCGGGCGCCTCACCTCATCCCAGCGCGAACTGACGGTCAAAACCGACTCAAAACTCTCGCAGCCGCAAGAGTTCGAGCAAATTGTTGTTGCCAATCGCAATGGGTATTTGGTGCGTCTTGGTGAAGTCGCTCGTGTCGCTGTGGCCGCTGAAGATGAACGGTTCGAGTTCTATTCTTCCGGTCGAACTGCGATTGGTCTGGGCATCATCCGTCAAGCGACCGCCAACACGCTTTCGGTCGCAGCAGGCGTCCGCGACGAATTGGAACGCATGAACGGCGGTCGCCAAATTCCTGGCGGTGGTGGCCTGACACGGCCAACGTTCAAGAGCGTCTTCCCTTACATCGCGCTGACAGAAGTACCGCGCCCCGAGAAGCCCGAGTCAGAGCTCACGCCCTCGCTCTTCCCGGTCGGGATGGATGTCCAAATCCTGTTCAACGAAGGAAGCTTCATTCAATCGTCCATCAATGGCGTGGTGCTGACCCTTGTTGAGGGCATCGTCCTAGTGGTCATCGTCATCTTGGTGTTCTTGCGCTCCTGGCGTTCCACCGTCGTCTCGGCGATTGCAATTCCGGTCTCCATCATCCCCACCTTCATGGTGCTTTGGGCCTTCGGTTTCTCCATCAACACGCTCACCTTGCTCGCCTTCGTGCTGGCGATCGGCATTGTCGTCGATGACGCAATCGTCGAGGTGGAGAACGTTCACCGCCGCATTGAGGAGGGTGAACCCCCGCTTCTCGCGTCCTTCATCGGTGCGCGCGAAATCGCCTTCGCGGTGATCGCGACGACCATCACTTTGATCGCCGTGTTCATCCCCATCGCCTTCATGGACGGTCAGGTGGGCCGGCTATTCCGCGAATTCGGCATTGCGCTTGCAGCGTCCATCGCCTTCTCCGGACTTGTAGCGCGCACGCTTACGCCGATGCTTTGCTCCAAGCTCCTGTCGTCCCATCACGGTCATATCCATCATTGGACCGAGCCGTTCTTCGTCGGCATGAACAAGTTCTACCGGTTCCTGCTCGTGCATGCGCTCAAGGTGCCGATTTTAGTCCTGGGCGCCGCTGCCGCGGTCTCCTTCTCAGCGGTCGCTTTGTTCAAACTGATCCCCTCGGAGTTCACGCCTGTTGAGGACCGCGCGACCATCTTCGTCAGCATCACGGCACCTGAAGGCTCAAGCCTTGACTACACACGCGACCGATTGCGTGAAGTTGAGGCGATCCTGAAGCCCTATTCCGATCGCGGGCTCATCTCCTCCATGCTCTCGATCGTGGCCCCCGGTCAGGTTCGGCCTGCGCCCGTCAATGCCGGTTTCGTCATCATTCGACTGACCGCCTGGGACAAACGGACCGTGCGCCAACAGGACCTGCATCGCGAGATTTTCCCGCGCGTGGCCGCCATTCCCGGTGCTCGTGTCTTTGCCATCAACCCGTCAAGCTTGGTCAATCGCGGTATCAACCAGCCGATTCAGTTCGTCATCGGCGGACCGGATTTCGATACCCTCCGGGGCTGGCGCGATCTCGTGCTCGCCCGCGCCCAGGCCACAGGTCTCTTCATCGGTCTCGATTCCGATTTCCGCGAAAACCAGCCGGACTTGCGCGTCCGTATCGATCGCGCCCGCGCAGCCGACCTTGGGATCCCCGTTGAGGTTATCGGCCGCACGTTGGAACTGATGTTCGGCGAACGCGAAGTATCGACCTTCGTGGATCGTGGCTTTGAATATCCGGTTATCATCCAGGCTCGCGCCGAGGACCGCGCATCGCCATCGGATCTGCGGAGCGTTTTTGTGCGCACTGCCTCCAACGACCTCGTGCCCCTCTCAACGGTCGTGACATTGGCCGAGATCGCAGGTACGCAAAACCTCAACCGGTTTGATCGGCTGCGCTCCGTGACCATCCAGGGATCGATGGCCGCAGGTGTCAGCCTCGGCACCGCGTTGGATACGTTGGACAAGATCGCCATTGAGGTCTTGCCGCCCGACGCGCGCATTTCCTATGCGGGCGTCTCGAAGGACTTCAAGGCCTCATCAAATTCGATCTACATCACCTTCTTATTTGCACTTTTGGTGGTGTTCCTCGTTCTCGCCGCTCAGTTTGAGAGCTGGGTCGCTCCGGCTGTCATCATGCTGACGGTGCCGCTTGCGGTCACCGGCGGCTTGGCCGCGCTCTACTGGATTGGCATCACGCTCAACATCTACAGCCAGATCGGCATGATCCTCTTGATCGGTATCATGACCAAGAATGGCATTTTGATCGTGGAGTTCACCAACCAATTGCTGGAAGAGGGGCATCCACTTTACGAGGCCTTGGTCGAAGCATCCGTGCAGCGCTTGCGCCCGATCCTGATGACCTCAATCGCCACCATCTGCGGTGCCGTACCGCTAGCCCTGTCCTATGGTGCCGGCGCTGAAGCGCGCTCGTCCATCGGCTGGGTCATTGTCGGTGGCGCCTCGCTCTCGACCCTGATGACCCTCTTCGTCATTCCTTGCCTCTACTTCCTCGTGGGCCGCTTCACCAAGCCGCGCTCGGTGATTGGCGACAAGTTGGAGGAGTTGCAGGAACGCTTCAAGCAAGGACTAGGGGCTGCGACCGGCGGACACGGCCCGGCAAAGCCGACAGTGACGCCGGCTGAGTAAAGACGAAGCTCGCCCCTGAGCCCGACTAGCATGTTTAAGGAAGCGTTAGTCTTTTCCGTGAGATTCACGCGACTTTCGCGGGCACATCGGCCATTATTCTCTCGCGGACACTGGGGTTGAACCCTAGGCCTTGGGGGATAACTCGATGTCGATCTTGCGTCTCGTTGCGTTCGCGGCCCTTGGGGCGGGTCTGTTTATGCCTCAGCAGGCAGCGGCCTTCGGATGTTTCACTGAACCGAATTGCTCGACATCCTGGGCTGCACGCTTTCATGCGGCACCGAGCCCGTCCATCTACAATCCGACCACGCCCGAACCGGCCTATTTCCATCCGGTACGCCAGACCCCGACGCTCTATTTCCAGCCGTCCTACCCGACCCCGCCGCAAACGGCCTATCCGGTTCACGGCTATGATCACGGCGTTGTTCATCACCACCGCCATCATCGGGTCCATCCGCGGGTTTACACCCATGATGAAGCACCGATCCGGACGAGCCGGCGCGCCTATCATCATCCAGCACCCGTCCATAGCTATGGCGCCCTCTCGGTCGTCCCATCAACGCCGGTTGGGGCCTGCCCTGTGGGTGTGACGCCGGACTATGCCCCGCGCCGCCGCGGCCTCATCCCGCCCGAATGGACTGGCTGCCGCTAAAGCAGCCGCCCGCGTTTTACGTGATCGGGATCCGGATCGTCAGTCCTCGGCCTTGACCGCTGCGCGCCCACGAGCCCGGCGATATCGCTCAATCAAAGGCCAGAGCAGCGGCGATTGTTTGATCGCGCGTTTCGCGCGCGTGGCAAATGCGAAGGCCATGGCCGCGACTTGGCCTTTGGCGCTCACCGGGATCACCGTATCGAAAAGGGCGTCGACTCCGTCGCAAAGGCTGGACTTATAGGCGGCCTCGCCGACCCCGAGATCGAAGACGGTGAAGCCCCGCGCACAAAGCGATTTGATGAGCCTGACCAGCAGGATCTCGCCCGGACTATCGCGGGTGATCTCGCCGTGGGTCATGGAATTGAACATGCCGCAGAAGCGTCCATTGAGCGGCGCGCCGGCGAATGTCGCAATCGCTTCGCCATTCAGTATCAGCGCGTAGAGTTCTATAACAGGCCGTCCCTCGCCTAAGCCACGCGTCGCCGCATCGATGATGAAGGCGCGCATTTCAGGCGCTGCAAATCCGTTGGCAATGCCAAGTTCGATGCAACGGCGTGCCTTCTGAGCAAGGAATACATCCGTGAGCCGCTCGACATCGGCACGGTCGAGCGCCTGAACGATCTCCAGAAGGCCGCGATCCATCAAGTGCCGCTCTTTTTTCCGCAACTTCTTGCGCGATGATGCGGAGATCGCGCGTTCAATGGTGGCGTCGCCATCAGCCGAGAGGGTGAGGTGATGACCAAAGCTCGGCGTCGGTTGATGCGGCAACACCGCTAAGGGGTTAGCAATCCCAGCCCATCGTTCAGGCTGCTGCACCAAGCGGAAGAGATCGACCCCGCCCGGAACCGCGCGGGCGGCATCACGCAGGACGGACGAGAGCCGCAGGGCATCTCCGATAGTGCTATCGGCGTTTAGAAGCGGAAAATTGAAATTCGAGTGCGTGCCGCCGACAAAGCGGGCGACTTTCAGTCCGCCGCTCCGAGCGATCTCAAGCGGCAGGATCATGGAGGGGCGGTGAGCCTCATCCTCAATGACCACAATAAAGGGCGACGATCCGCCAGATGCCGAGTGAAACGCGTCGACCCAGTCAAAGCGCTGATAAGGCGTTGTAATCGCCTCGGGCTCGAACTTACGCCACAAGGCCTCGGCTTCAGCGAATGAGGTGAGCACGCGCACCGGCCCGGATCGAGCTTGGTCCTGTTCGACCGAAAAGCCATGGGCCGCTGCTTGCTGCGCTACCATTATGTTTGCCTTCACCTCGCTAATGAAAGTCAGAGATATCAGGGAAAAATCAATAACTCGTTGGCATGGTGCAATATGCTTTGAGAGGGGGCGACAGCGGCGATGTTACTGCTCAAGAGTGCTGCGGCATGAGTGGTTATCGGATGACGGCCTATCGGGCCGGCCTCGAAACCCTCTATTTTACTGGAGCGCATCACGCGCTGCGGCCGATGTTTGGCGGCCTCGGGGCAATCTTGATGCTGCATCATGTCCGCCCCAGCAATCGCCAGGATTTCGCACCCAACGCTTTGCTGGAAGTGACCCCCGACTTCCTTGA
>JBAWYY010000147.1:0-6858 GCA_037143285.1 Alphaproteobacteria bacterium
CACGCCAATGACGAAGCAAAGCGCGCCGGAGGCTGCGAAGGCGGCGATCCAGGGCAGTCCTGCCGAGGTCAGCATCAGCGCGGTCGTATAGGCGCCGATTCCGAGAAAGGCGGCATGCGCCAGCGACTTCAGCCCGGCATAGCCAAGCGTCAGATTGAGCCCCATGGCGGCAAGGCTCGTCACCAGCCAAAGGGTTGCGACATAGAAGCCATAGGCGCCAAGATTGCTCGGCAAGAACCAGAGGAGCGCTGCGCCAAGCGCCAGCATCACAGCGTTGCGGTCGAAGGGCGCGATCATATGGTGCGCTCCTCCTTGCGGCCCAACAATCCCTCGGGCTTGAACAGGATGATCAGCACGAGGAGTACGAGCGGCACCGCCGTGCGATAGGTCGAGGAGACATAGGCGGCGGCGAGATTGTCGACGAGGCCGATGAGCAGGCCGCCGATGAGCGCGCCGCGCACCTGATTGAACCCCCCGACAATGGCGGCAATGAAGGCGGCAAGGCCGATCACTTCGCCATTCGAGAACTTGGCGAGATAGAGCGGCGAGACGATGAGCGAGGCCACCACCGCAAGCGCCGCATTGATCAGGAAGGTGAGCAGGATCATCCGCTCCACCGGCACGCCCAGGATGCGTGCGACATCGGGGTTCTGGGCTGAGGCCTGCATGGTGCGGCCGGTGCGTGTGCCGGTCACGAAAGCCTGAAGCGCGATGATGACGCCTACGGCCACCAAAAAGATCGCGAGGTCTTTGAGCGACAGGCTGACGCCGAAAGCTTCCACGAACCCTTGGGGCACGAGCGAGGGAAAGGGGCGTGCTTCGGCGGAGAAGAAGTCCTTCGCGCCCTCTTTCATCAGCAAGCCCAGCGCCATGGTGGCGATCGCAAGTGGCAGCACGCCCTGGCGGATCATGGGGTCGACGACGATGCGCTTGAAGCCGAGACCAAAGACCAGGATGAAGATGAGGCTTGCGCCGAGGAGCGAGGCCCAGAGCGGCAGGCCGTAGCCCATGCCCATCAACACGAAGATCGCCGGCAGCATCACGAATTCGCCCTGCGCAAAATTGATGGTTTGCGAGGTCTGCCAAAGCAAGGTGAAGCCGACGGCCGCCAGCGCATAGATCGCGCCGGTGGCAAGCCCGGTCAGAATGAGTTGGGCAAGTTCAGACATGTGGGGTGAATTCGGACATGGATTGCCTTCATGCGCCGCGACTGTTGTCGCCTAGCGAAATCCTGCGTGAGGGAGTGATGAGTGCGGAGCGCGTGGTTCCGAAAGATCCCGCGCTCCGACCCTGTTTTCGCTCAGTTGGTGCGGGGCGGATTGATGAAGGGCAAGGTGGTGGTGATCACCTGCCGTCCCGCCCGCACTTCGCCGAGGAAGCTCTCACGATCGATGTCGCCCGTCTCTGTCCAGACCGTATCGATGAGGATGCCCGGCTCCTGGGCCGGGGTGATGCGCGCCCCGCGGAGCCCTGCCGCTAGCGCCTCACGGTCAAAGCGGCCAACGCGCTCGGTGATCGCCTTGATCATATAGACGGCAATGAAGCCCTTGATGCCGTTGTGGTCGGGTGCGGTGTTGAAGCGAGCCTGATAGCGCCGGCCAAAATCCTGGAAGGCGGGCACGGGGGCATCGATGGAGAGACCCACATGGCCGCGCACGCCATTGGCGGCATCGCCCGCAAGCTCAATCACCTTCTGGCCCAGAAGCGTGGTCTCGCCGATCAGCGGCTTGTCGATGCCCTGCTGGCGGGCAGCGCGCAGGAAGCGGGCCGATTCCTCTTCGTTGAGATAGACGAAGATGGCATCGGGATTGGCGTTCTTCACGCGGATCGCGTCGGCGGCAAAATCAGCTTGGCCCTGCTCGGTCGCGATATCGGCGACGACGCGCATGTTGCGCTTCTGCAGCTCGGCGATCATGGCATCGCGGCCACCCTTGCCGAAATCGTTATTGACCCAGACCACGGCCACCGACTGCGCTTTCACGCTGTCGCGCATGTAATTGGCGAGCTTCGGCATAGCGTCAGCCTGGCTCAGCGAGGTGCGGAAAATGAAGGGATTGCCCTGACGGGTGAGGCCCGTTGCCTCGCCACCAACGATTTGCGCGATCTTCGCGCGCTGGGCGATTTGCATGGAGGCCGAAATGGGTCCTGAAAAAACCGGGCCCAAGATCGCATAGGCGTTCTCGTCGATGCCGCGCTGGATGAGTGCGCGCGAAACGCCGGGATTGGTCTGGCTGTCGTAATGAACAAGCTCAATCTGCCGACCGAGGATGCCGCCGCGGGCATTAATCTCGATGGCCGCGAGCTCCGCGCCGTTACGCCAATTGGTGCCGGCGGTTGCGCCGGGACCGGACAATTCTGCAACATTTACAATCTTGACGCGCTCTTGCGCCAATACTGGAGTTGCGCCCAGAGCCAGCGTCACCGCCAGCGCCTTGGCCAAAATCGATACCCGCATTCTTTCCTCCTCGCGTTCCTCTGAGACATTCGTCTCGTTTGTGATCTTTTTGGCCGCGCCTTCTTAACGCCTGTGGAAACGAGGGCTTATGCCAATGAAGCAGAAAGCAAAAGCATAGCCTTCATGCACAAGCTAGTCGTTTTTTTGCGACCCCGACGGTGTCCGAGTAGTGCAGATCCTTCCGCTCCAATAAGTTGTGCGACTTGGACCGACTGTCTAGCCTCGTGAAATGAGGAGAACAGTCGCGGCGGAACGTTCGGTCACAGGCGGGATCGCCTTACGTCAGCGGTCGAAATGAACTAATATTTTTGTTTAATGTCTTCATTTGTTCTAAAATGAGCGTCTAAAATACTGCTGTCACATAAATCAAAATGAGAAATGCTCGTTTTGATGTAGATCAAACGTCAGAAACAATAAATTTACACAATGTTAACTACTCAATTGGATAGATATGGAGGATGTAATCTTCTCGTTCCCCCCTTACGCACGTCTGAGGCCGAACAATGTTGTCGTTTATCACATCGATCCGCGGTAAATTGGTAATGCTCGCCGTGATCGTAGCTGCGGGGTTCAGTGGCTTCGGATGGTTTACCGTTGATCGACTGTCTCACGTCAATGACGACGCCAAGACGATTGCGGCGCTCTGGTTGCCGGCAACGCGCGCAGGGGGTGATGCCGGCTATGCTATCGCCCGGTGGCGAACGGCCCAGGCGCGCTTAATCGATGCCGACACGCCGGATGAGGTCGCGCGTTCCAAAGCGCTTATCGATCAGGCGGTATCGAACCTCCAGAATGCGGGCCAGCGGCTTCGCGCGCTCAATGCCAATGGCGAAATCGCGCGGTTCATGAAAGATTTTGACGAGCGCGTTGCCGGCTATCAGATGATCCATCAGCGCATCGTGGCGGCCGGCGCCGATAAGCAGGCTGCAACCGTGATCTGGCGCGGCGATGGCCTCGCGGCTTTCGAGCGGCTGATTGCCCCTGTGGATGGCCTGCTGGCCTATGTGGCGAAAAACTCCAATGAGAAGGCGTCGGACGCACAGCAGACCTATGACCAGGCGCGGACAATTTCGGTGATGACGACGGCCGTCATTGTGATCGCCGTCGGCGCGCTCAGCGCTTTCCTGATCTGGTCGATCTCGGTTCCGATCACGCGGACTGCCCAGGCGCTAACCGCCCTTGGCGAAGGGCGGGACATTGATCTGCCCTACGAGAAGCGTGGCGACGAGATCGGCACCATGGCGCGCGCTTTTGGAACGCTCAAGGACGGCGTGCTCGGGTCAATGAAGCTCAAGCAAATGGTCGAAGGCATGCCTATCGGCATCATGACCGCCGACGCCTCAAAAGACTGGGCGATCGACTATATGAATCCCGCCTTCCACGACATTTTCGCGCCGATCGAGAAACATTTGCCCGTGCCGATTTCCGGCATCATCGGCCAGTCCATCGATATCTTCCACAAGAACGTCCATCACCAGCGCTCTATGTTGTCCGACCCGCGCAATTATCCCATGAGCACGCGGATCAGCCTTGGCGAGCATTCCTTCGGGCTCGATCTCTCTGCAATCAAAAATGCGCAGGGCGAGGTCGTCGGCGCCATGGTGTCCTGGCAGGACGTGACTGAGCAGATGGAAGTGGCCAATCGCTTCGAGGCGAGCGTGAAAGTGGTGGCGGACGAGGTGGAACGCTCCGCGCTTGCCGCTCGCGATCAGGCGCAGGCGATCTCGCAGGCCTCAGAGGCAACCGAATCCTCCACCATGCGAGTGTCATCCTCAGCAGAAGAGGCGTCAGCCAGCGTCAGTTCGGTTGCCGCCGGGGCGGAAGAGCTCATGGCCTCTATCGCCGAGATTTCGCGCCAGGTCTCGGGCTCGAATGATCTTGCACTTCGCGCCGTGAGCAATGCCTCGGAGGCTGCAAGCGTCATCAATACGCTGGCCGTCAGCGCGCAGAAGATCGGTCAGATTGTTGACCTCATCGGCAATATCGCGGCGCAGACCAATCTTTTGGCATTGAACGCAACCATTGAAGCGGCGCGCGCCGGCGAAGCTGGCCGCGGCTTTGCTGTGGTTGCCTCCGAAGTGAAGCAATTGGCTGCCCAGACGGCCAAGGCGACCGAGGAAATCGTCGGTCAGATCCAGGCGATCCAAGCCTCGACCTCGGAAGCGGTCGGCGCCATCGATACGGTGACCGAGACGATCGAAACGCTGTCGCGGGTTTCCAATGCGATTGCGGCAGCGGTGGAAGAGCAGGCAGCGGCCACCAAGGAAATCGCGTCCAATGCGCAGCAGACCTCACAAGGGACGGCTGAGGTGTCATCCTCCCTCACCGTGATTAGTGATGCGACGCGCCAGGGCGGTGAAGCCGCGCGGTCCATGTTCGATGCCGCCACAACCCTCACCAAACAGGCCGAAACGCTTCAGACCGAGGTGACGGCCTTCATGAAGTCGGTGCGGATGGTGGAGCGTCGGCGCGGCGCGCGGGTTGCCTATGACGGCACCGTCAAGATCGCGGTCGATGGACGTTCCATCGCCTCCCGCGTCATCGATCTCAACATGGCCGGCGTCCGTCTTGCGGCAGCTCAGGGCCTGCGCGTCGGTCAGGCCGTGGCCGTGGAGATCGAAGGCGCAAAACATAGCGCTATCGTCACCTGGGTCGAGAAGGGCGAAGCCGGGATCACCTTCGACAAGCCGCTCGCGGAATTGCCCGGTGCCAGCCAAGCCAAGGCCGATGCGAAGCGGGCAAAGAGCGCGGCGTGAGGCCTATTTGATCAATTGCGAGGTTTGGCCAACCACGCCCATGCCCTGGGGCACAGGCACATCGGTATTGGCATAATTCGCGTTCATCACGAGGTTCGGGCCCGCCGCCAAATGGAGATGGCGCGCCACGATGATCGTATAGGCCGAGCGGTCGGCCACCGGCTTGTCGGCATCCACGTGGAGGATCCCTCGCGGCAAATAGATCGTGCCGAGCATGACCCGCGCGTCATTGCTGGTGATCCGGTGCAGGCGGAGGATCGGTGCGTTTCGGTCTTCAAAGAACAGGAAACTCGCGAGCGGCCCGTCTTTCGGCGCGACGATGCTGATGATCGAGGAGTCGGCGAAATTGACCACCGCTTTCGCGCCCGTCAAATAGAAGCCAGTGTAATTGCCGGTGAGCGATGAACCGCCGTCAACGACGAGCGGTCCGTCCTTGATGATGTAGACGCCGGGATCCAAACGAACGTTAGAGCCGGCAGTGATCTTCAGGCCCCCGCAATAGGTGCCGGGCTGGAGGGTCGTATTGGTGGCGGAAACGACGAGATCCGTCGCCTTGCACAGCGCAGAGACCGGCGGCGGCGCGCGGCTTGCCAGGGGATCTTGGATCTGCGGACAGCCGGTGATGACATCGGGCAAGAAAGAGGCCGCACGACCGATCTTGCCGCCGACCGTGCAGATGACCTTGGCCGTGATAACCCCGTTCCGTAGGGTCGCGAGCGACGAGAAGCTGCGCGAATTCGCATAGACGACACAGTCGGGTGCGGTCAGTCTCGCGTTGGCATCAAGCATGATGGCAAGCGGCAGCACGGGGTCGAGACCGAGCACGCAGACCGGCGCACCGCCACCGATGCGACCCGTCGCCTGAACATTGATCACATCGGGAACGCCGAACATGCCCGGCGCAACCACGGGCTTATAGGGTCGCGAAATGGTCACTTCCACCGTGCCCTTGGTCCTGTCGACATTCGAGCCGACAGAGCCTGTGGAATCGCCGATCAGGCTCACCATGGCGTTGCGGGCATAGTCGTCGGCAACCTTGGTGATGACGGACGCATTGGCATTGGCGAAGCGAAGCTCGCGGGCCGACGACAAGGCCGCAGTGTCGGCCGCCGCTTGCAGCTTCGAGCGGACGCTGGTCATGTTAGAAAATTCGACCCCGGCCACGGCCACCGCAGAAATAACGGGCACGGCGAGCGCAAAAGACATAGCTATCGTCCCTCGCCGATCACGGGCGAAGCGCCGAAGCGTTCTGTTGAGGCCATGCGGAAGGGCCATTGAAGGCAGTCCCTTTGGTCAAGCGGAACACCAGAGTACCTGTAAAGCTCCCAATTCTGAGTTGAGGAATGTGATGAACAGAATCGAAACATTCGGGCGTTTTTCCCGCAAAATCGGGCTGTTTTTGACCCCAAAATGGGATCTTTCCAGTCGTAAACTCGCAAAGGTCTTGCTTCCATTGTCTTTGATCCGACGGGTTCAGTCGGTCTCGTCGGCCTCTCCTTCCAAGACAGCTCAGGCGCGCCCATGACGCCCGTGCCTGCCGTGATGGTGATGGGGACCGGCTCCAATGTGGGGAAGTCCACCTTGGTCGCAGGGCTCGCGCGCGCCTTCGTGCGGCGCGGCATCGCGGTCGCGCCGTTTAAGCCGCAG
>JBAWYY010000148.1:0-6829 GCA_037143285.1 Alphaproteobacteria bacterium
AGGCGAAGCTTACCCGTAAGGGCTGCGATCTGATCGTTGCCAATGATGTGGCCACTGGCACGGGCACCTTCGGTGGCGATACCAACCGCGTTCATATCGTCTCGGCCGATGGCGTTGAAACGCTTGATCGCATGAGCAAGGACGATGTGGCACGGACCCTAATCGCCCGATTTGCAGCGCTGATGGCCGGAGATCGCTGATGCTCGATGTGCCCGTGATGATCCTGGAGCACGGACAGGGCCTAACATTGCCTGCTCGGCAGACGCCTGATGCGGCAGGTCTCGACCTTGTCGCGGCCGTGCCTGAAAGCGAACCGTTGATTATAGCACCGGGAGCACGCGCTGCTGTCCCGACCGGCTTGGCACTCGCATTGCCGTCGGGCTTCGAGGGTCAAGTCCGCCCTCGCTCAGGGCTCGCCTTCAAGCACGGCGTCACGGTTGCCAATGCGCCCGGCACGATCGATGCCGACTATCGCGGCGAGGTCAAAGTGCTCCTGGTAAACCACGGCGAGGAACCCTTCGCGATTCGCCGAGGCGACCGCATCGCCCAGTTGGTGGTTGCGCCCGTTATTGCCGCACGGCTCGTACCCGTAACAACCCTAGATGAGACCTTTCGAGGCGACGGAGGCTTTGGTTCAACCGGGAGGTGAGTATTACAGAAAAAATATGCCAAAAAAAATCACATGACCCCTGGACTTTTCCGTATGCTGACCGATCTATGGTCGGGATTGAGCCTATTGGGGCTCTAACCATTGGGGTCACCTATGCCAGTCCTATCTCGTCGTGGCCGTCTGGCCATTGCCGCAGTGGTCGACATCGCTGTGTATAGCCGCCAGGCGCCGGTTGCTGCGAAGGCTCTGGCCTCGCGTCACAATCTGCCGCCGCGTCACCTTGAGCCGCTGCTCCAGGCGCTGGTTCGTGCTGGGATCCTTCGGGGTCTGCGCGGCCCGCGCGGCGGCTACGAACTGGCTCGCGAACGCAAGCGCGTCAGCTGCGGCGATATCGTCCGCGCCGCTATGGTCTTGGCAGATGAAGAGCCCGAGGCCTTGTCGCCGCTCGTCTCGAAGATCGTCGTGCCCGCGGTGATCGAAGCGGAACAGCATTTCCACACCGAGTTGGACAAGATCTCCATCGACACGTTGTGCCAGTCGGCTGAGGCGCTGCTTGCCGGGCGCCAGCGCGTTCTCGAAGACGCCTGACCGTCTCAATTCGCCTTCGACAGACGCTCAAGCGCCGCCTTGAGCGTCTCGTCTTTTTTGGCGAAGCAATAGCGCACGACGGAAGTGACGGGGGTCTCGGCATAAAAGGCCGAGACGGGGATGGCCGCGACGCCGTGGCTCTTCACAAGATCCTGGCAATAGGCAACGTCATCGTTGATGCCCTGCGTTTGCAGATCCACATTGACGAAATAGGTCGCTTCACTCGGCAGGACCTTAAAGCCGCGCTCAGCAAGTCCGGCTGAAAAGATATCGCGCGAGCGCTGCAGATCAGCGCGCATGGTCGCAAAATACGCGTCGTCCTTCATCAGCCCATAAGCCACGGCTGCCTGCAGGTTGGGGGGCGTGGTGAATGTGAAGAACTGATGCGCCTTGGCGATCACGCGCATGATCGCAGGCGCAGCGGCCACCAGCCCCACTTTCCAACCCGTCAGCGAGAAGATCTTACCGGCGGAGCCGATCTTCACCGCGCGGTCTCGCAGGCTCGGGATGTTCAGAACCGAGACATGCTGACGTCCGTCAAAAATCACGTGCTCCCAGACCTCGTCCGACACGACGATCGCCCCGAAGCGCTCGCAATAGCGACCGAGCAGCTCAACGTCCTCTCGTGGGAAGACGGTGCCTGCGGGGTTGAGCGGATTGTTGAAGAGCACGACCCGTGTCTTGTCGGAAAAGACGGCCGCGAGGTCGGCCTCGGTGAAGCGCCAGTGCGGTGGCTTCAAGGTGACGAAGCGCGGCACGCCGCCGGCCCGTTTCACCAGCGGCAGATAGGCGTCATACATCGGCTGGAACAGCACCACCTCATCGCCGGGCTGGATGAGCGAGAACAGAGCGCCGGCAAGGGCTTCGGTAGCGCCAGAGGTCACCATCACTTCGCTGTCGGGATCGAGCGTCAATCCCTGGAACCGGGCATAGTGAGCTGCAATCGCCTGACGCAATTCCGGCAGGCCCATCATCGGCGGATATTGGTTCCACCCTGACACCACCGCATCCGCAGCCTTGCGCCTGACATCCTCAGGGCCTGGATCATCGGGAAATCCTTGGCCGAGATTGACCGCGCCGGTTTCGCGCGCGAGGCGGGACATGACTTCAAAGACCGTGGTTGGCAGGTCAGCAAAAATCGGGTTCACAGCGGCCCTCCGCGCGCAACGTTCGTTACACCGAACGATGCGAGCGATATGGCGGATAGAGCTGCAATGTCAACGCCTCGTTCCGACCAAGCGGCTGCGCTTAGCGCGTCGCGACAAAGGTCATACGATGGGGTGTGAGGCCGAGATTGGGCTCGTGGCGATGGGCGGTCAGGCCGTGGGCGGTCAGAAGCGAAATCATGTCCGCTTGCGAATAGGTCGTGAGCCCCAAAGACTGCCGCAGCTTCCGATAAGGCGAGACGGCGGTGGCAACGAGACCAACGAGGCCGGCGTAGAAATAGCCGTGCCGGATGCCGTTTCTCAGGAGCGAGGTGACATCGGCGACAAGACCGGCATCGGGCGGAATGACATCGGCAATCACCAGGCGCCCGCCCGCCTTAAGCTTCATCGACAACCGATCAACAAGCGCTTCGAAATCCGCCAATGTCAGATATTGGATGAGCGACGAGACCACGATCAGGTCCGCTTCGCCATCACCCAAAACCCGGTCGAGATCCTCGGGCACCACGGCAACGCCTACATGCCGTTCGTTCAGCTTGGCAACCACCGACGGCGCGCCATCGCAGAGCACGAGCTTGCCAACCGCTGCGGCGACCCGATGGGCCTCAAGCGCTTCCCCGCAGGCATAGTCGAGCACGACGGATTGGGCGGGTGCAGCCAAGGTCGCGACATGATCGAGAATGCCGTCGGCGATGGCTTGATAGTGAACGTGACGATGGGTTTCGCTCACATAGATCGCATGGTCGCCGTCCCAGAACGAGCGCCAGTCCATGGGATCAGTGCTTCTCGGCAGACGCGGCGATCTTGTCAGACAGCGCGAGGAAAACACCGGAAACAACGAAGACCACATGGATCGCCACGAGCCAGATCAATTCCCGGTCGGTGGTCTTTTCGAGGTTCATGAAAGCCTTGAGCAAATGGATCGCGGAGATCGCAACAATCGAGGCTAAGAGCTTCAGCTTCAGCGCCGAGAAGTCGATCTGGCCCATCCATTCCGGTCGATCGCGATCTTCCACATGATCCATCTTGGAGACGAAATTCTCATAGCCGGAGAACACGACCATGATGATCAGATTGCCGGCAAGCGAGAGGTCGATCAGGGTCAAAATGCCGAGGATCACGTCGGATTCCTTGGCGGAAGGCAAAATGACCACGAAATGGATCAGTTCCTTCGCGAAGGTCACGAGTAGCCCAACCAGGGCCAACGTGAGCCCAAGATAGAACGGAGCCATGATCCAGCGGCTCGCAAACAGGAGTTTCTCAATCCTGTGCTCGATCTTGCCGGAGGCTTCAGCGGGGGGTGTCTCGGCCATGCCCGCGTGGTCGCATGGCAAGGCGGGGCCCTGCAATGGGGGTGAGTCCTAATCGTCCGGGATCGCCTCGTTCCCGTTTGACCTCTTAAGCCTTGATCTCTACGCGACGCACCATGACCTCCCTTCCGCTCTTGCAAGCCGCCCTCACTGGGTTTTTCGTTGGCCTCGGTCTCATCATTGCCATTGGGGCGCAAAACGCGTTCGTGTTGCGGCAGGGGCTCGCGCGCACCCATGTGCTGCCTGTGGTCGCCATTTGCGCGGCCTCCGACGCGATCTTGATCGTCGCGGGTGTCGCAGGCCTCGGCACACTGGTCCGGTCCTCGCCGATCCTCCTCCAGGTCGCGACCTATAGCGGCGCCTTGTTTCTTGCGTGCTACGGCCTCTATGCCTTTCGCCGCGCCGCGGCGCCAAGTGCTCTTGAGGCCGCGCAGGAGGTGAAGACCGGCCTGTCCGCAACGATAGCAACCTGCCTCGCCTTCACCTTTCTCAACCCCCACGTCTATTTGGATACGGTGGTTTTGGTGGGCAGTATTTCGGCGACCTTTGAAGGCTCAGCGCGCGTGGCCTTTGGTGCGGGCGCAGCCTTTGCCTCTCTCATCTGGTTCACGGTGCTGGGCTTTGGCGCGCGATTCGCTTCGCCTCTTTTTGCCAAACCCAGTGCTTGGCGCGTTCTAGACCTCGTTATCGGGATCGTGATGACCGCTTTGGCGCTGAGCTTGGTCCTCAGTTCGCCCAAATCATGAGCGGTGAGGCCGGTGGGACATTAAAAATTGTGGCTTTTTCGCCACGCTTTTCAGGCGCGCGCTGGTACGCATTGACCGTTCGTCAAGGGTTGTTCACAAAGATTATTATGAACGGCGGATGAAGAAGCTTGGTTAAGGCTTTATTCGTCAAACACATTGCGCCTCACGCCTGAGGTGCAATGAACGGGGACGAGATGATGCGCTTTATGTTTTTAGCCGTTGCGGCGCTGAGCTTGGCGGCTTGCAACAACCAGACAGTCAATCCGTCACGTCCGATCTCGGAGCGCGATCAGCAATTGATGGCGCGCGCGCCGCAGGTTGAAATGGACTATTGGCGCATGCCGATCCGCGTTGCCTATCGGTCTGAAGAGGCGCCGGGCACGATCATCGTTGAGACCAAGACGCGCCACCTCTTCTTGGTCGAAGCCGGCGGCACCGCCATTCGCTATCAGGTCGCCGTGGGCGATGAGGCCTTCGGTTGGACCGGCACCGCGACCATCCAGCGTAAGGCGGAATGGCCGAGCTGGACGCCGCCCGCCGAAATGCGCCGCCGCTGGCCGCATGTGCCGGCCTTCATGGAAGGCGGCCCGAGCAATCCCCTGGGTTCGCGCGCTCTTTATCTCTATCAGAACGGCCGCGACACGCTCTATCGCATCCACGGCACCAACTCGCCGCTTCAGATCGGCGAGGCCGTATCGTCCGGCTGCATCCGCATGCACAACGAGCACGCCATCGACCTGTTTGATCGCGTGCCGACCGGCACCCGCGTAATCGTGCGATAACGTTTCAGTTCGTCGCTGCTGAAACAAAAAAGGCGCCCACTGGGCGCCTTTTTCTTGTGTTCAGTGTTCCAGTGTCGCGGCAGGCGATGGCCGGATTAGACCTTCTCGGGCGCGGGCTTCTGCGCACCGATGGCGCCCATCACCGCTTTAATGGCGACGGCGCCGTACTGATCTTCCAGTCGCTCACCCGGCTTGGGCTTCGGCTGTGAGGTCGTTTTTTTGGACATGGTGTCCTCCCTATAGGTCTGTACTCAAATAGAGCGGTACCCCTTGCTTGACAAGTCTTCGCGCCTATTGCGTGCGCTGCAATATTTTCTGATGTTGCATTGCGAATATTGAAGAGTTCAAAAGGACTGGCGTGCCGTTTGTCCCGCCTGGATCGCGTTGTCCTTGAAAGGCTTATCGGCGGACCTGCCGGATCATGGGGACAAACCGGGCATACCGCTTGTCCGCCGGTCAGCCGCAGGCCAAGGTGAAATCTGAAATCTAGGGTCGGCAGCGCTATCTGTTGATATGTTGCGGTGCCCGACCCCCATATCTAGTTAAGTTTTGCCGTCCGTGCCACACTTGAGTGGTTTAGGGGTTAGATCGCTCAATCCATGAGATTTTCGCGTCTTCGCATCTTCGGCTTCAAGACCTTCGTGGAGCCGACCGAGTTTCTGATCGAGCCGGGTTTAACCGGCGTTGTCGGTCCGAACGGCTGCGGCAAATCGAACCTCGTCGAAGCCCTGCGCTGGGTCATGGGCGAGAGTTCGTTCAAGAGCATGCGCGCATCGGGCATGGACGACGTTATCTTTTCGGGCTCGGGGAACCGTCCGGCACGCAACACCGCCGAGGTGGTGCTGACCATCGACAACAGCCAGCGGCTGGCGCCGGCGCAATTCAATGATTCCGATCTTCTTGAGGTCTCGCGCCGCATCGAGCGCGAAGCTGGCTCTGTCTATCGTATTAATGGGCGCGAGGTGCGCGCCCGCGACGTGCAGATCCTGTTCGCTGACGCATCCACTGGCGCGCGCTCGCCGGCTCTCGTACGTCAGGGACAGATTGGCGAGATCATCTCCGCCAAGCCCCAGGCTCGCCGCCGCATTCTGGAAGAAGCCGCAGGGATTGCTGGCCTTCACGCTCGCCGCCATGAGGCTGAGACCCGCTTGCGTGGCGCCGAGACCAATCTAGATCGGCTCGAGACCGTTCTCGGCCAGATGGAGAACCAGCTCGAAAACCTCAAGCGCCAGGCCCGCCAAGCCGTACGCTACCGGGGACTGTCGGCCGATATTCGCAAGGCCGAGGCGAGCCTTGCTTTTCTGCGCTTCAAGGAAGCGGGTGAGGCTGCTCGCGAGGCCGAACGCGCCGTTGACCTCGAAATGCGCATGGTCGCCCAGCGCACCACTGAGCAGGCGGAGGCTGCCCGTGCCCAAGCCGTTGCCAGTGACCACGACAGAAGCCGGCACCGTGCCAGCGACCGTGCCGCCCCCGCCCGCCGAGATGAGCTTGTAACTGCCGTTGCCCAAGGGTGAGCCGGCGTTGTTGACCCTCACCGGCGTGGTTTCCGCCAGTGTCAGCGCACCGTTCATTACCGTCAGTGCCGGCGTACCGGCCGCGTAGGCCAGGCTGACGGCCGCAGGGGGGG
>JBAWYY010000149.1:0-6798 GCA_037143285.1 Alphaproteobacteria bacterium
TGCGCGGGGCAGCGTTGGTTCGTGGGTCGGTCCTGCCCTTTGCGCTGATCGTGTCATTGGCAGCCGATCTCGCGATTACCAATAGTATGAGCGAGTCGAACGCGCTTCCGCCCTCCGAATATAGCGTCCTGACCCCACGCACCGATGATCCGACCGTTGCCTTCCTGCGTGAGCGGATCGTGCGCGACGGGACGCGTCGTGACCGCGTTGAACTCCTCGGCCTCGGCTATCACTGGCAAAATGCCGCGATGAGCCACGGTTTTGAGGATGTGCTCGGTTTCAACCCCGTGCGCGGTGCGCGCTATTCGTCCATGGTCGGGGCCGGAGATATTGCCCTTGTCGGTGCGCGGCGTTTCCCGCCCTCATTCCCAAGCTATCGGTCCCCGCTTGCCGACATCTTGGGCCTACGGTTCATCGTGACCGGCGTGCCCATCTCTGAGATCGACCAGAGACTCAAAGCCGGGGACCTCACTGAAATTGCCTCCTTCGGCGAGAACCGGGTTTATGAAAACCCGCGCGCACTGCCGCGGGCTCGCATCGTGCCACGCGCTGCACCGTTTGATCCTTCTGTGGTCTTGCGCGGTTTCCCCGAGGACTTTGATCCGGCACGCCTTGTCTTAGTGGACGGGCCGGTGCCTACGCGAACGAGCGAAGGCGTTGCTCGTATCGTCCGCTATACCTCCAATCTCGTGGAAGTTGAGACGGAGACCGTGAGCGGCGGTATCATGGTGCTTGCAGATGCCTGGCATCCCTGGTGGGTTGCGCGCATCGCTGGCCAAGTCATCCCGATTAGGCGAGCCTATGGCGTGGTTCGGGCGGTGGAAGTCCCGGCAGGCAAGGCGACGGTCACATTCACATTCGAACCCTTCGCCGGTGCGCTCAAACAGCTTACCCGCTCGTGAGGCTTACGCTGCGGCGCTCACCCAGCCATCAATCAAATTGACAGAGAGAAGGCGCTCAGAGGTTAAGCCGCGCCCGACTGGCACCAAGCTCGCCTTCACATCGCTCATCATTGTCGCGAGGTCACGGGCGGCCTTTGTCGCTTCCTGGATGCTTACCGCGCGAAACTGCACTGTGCCTCCCGGCCGCTGCTGTCCAAACCGCGGCAAGTCGGACGAGATGATGGTCGCGATCTTGGGGTAGCCGCCCGTGGTCTGGCGGTCGGCCAAGAGCACGATCGGCTCGCCGGAACCGGGGATCTGCACCGAGCCGGTGACGATGCCGTCCGAGACAATATTGAAGCCCTTGGCATGTTCGACCTGAGGACCGGTTAGGCGATAGCCCATGCGGTCGGCTTCGGCTGTGATGGTATAGGTGCTCGATAAGAAGGTTTCGACGCCGACTGCCGAGAAGTAATCGTCCTGCGGGCCGAGCACGACGCGGAAGGCGCCAGCTTCGACCGTGGGCGTCATGGTGAACGTCATGTCCTCGCCATTCGGGACGTCTCCGATCGCCAGCCTTTGGCCTGATCGGATTGGGCCCCGATTGATGCCGCCAAGACCTGCACGCAGATGAAACGCGCGGCTGCCGAGATCGGCGGGTACATCAAAACCGCCGCTTACCGCCAGGATCATGGAGGTGCCGGCCTTCGCAGGACCGACCGTCACGATTTGGCCGGCGCGTACAGTTGCGCTCGTCAGTGGTGGCACCGCTTCGCCGTCGATGGACAGGGCGGCACCCGCCCCTGCTAGCGCCACACGGAAGGAGCCACCCTCTACCTCGAAGCTGCCACCAAGCGCGATGAACTCAATGGCCGCTGACGTCTCAGGGTTTCCAACGAGCATATTGGCAAGCGAGAGCGCGATGCGGTCCATGGCGCCGGCAGGTCCGACACCAAAGCGCTGATAGCCAAAGCGCCCGCCGTCCTGGAGCGTCGTCCCGGCACCGCAATCTCGTACCAAGAGCGCGGTCATGACACGATCTCCGCAATCGGTTCGCCGGCAGCGGCCCTTGCGTCGAGGTCGTCCCAGGCATCGGCGGGTACGGGCTCGAAGGTGACCTCGTCGCCCGCTGAGAACAGAAAAACCGGATCACGGTCGGGGGCGAATGATCGAACAGGCGTGCGACCGAGGAGATGCCATCCCGACGGTGCCTCGACCGAGGCAATCAAGGCTTGGACGCCGCCAATCGAAATAGTTCCTGCCGGCGTCTTACCGCGCGGATTGGTACGACGCGGCAGGGCAATGGTCTGGTCCGCTCCCGACAGATAACAAAAGCCCGGCAGAAACCCGAGCATGGCGACCCGATAGACACGTGCGGAGTGGCGTCGAACCACCTCTTCGGGGGTGATGGCGTGGGTGCGCGCCACATCTTCTAGATCGATGCCGAACTCGCCGCCATAGACCACTGGGACTCGCCAACGGCGAGGTTGCGCCTGATTGACCTGGAGATTGGCGAGGATGTCGCGGGCACGGGCTTCGAGTGCCGCCATATCCACGATCAGCGGGTCAACTTGGACCAGGACGGAGCGATAGGTCGGCAGCGTCTCAATGACGCCGGGGATCGCCGCATCCGTCAGGGCCGTATCGAAAGCAAGACAGAGGGTGTTGAGATCGTCATCGATCTCCGTGCCAAATTCGATGGTCACTGCAGTGTCGCCGCAGGCGAGAAAGCGCGGTGAGGGGCTTATTCCGGAGGACATGGGTTATGGCTCAGTCGGTCCTTCAGATGGGGCGGCGGCCTGCCAGGTGCGATGTTGCATCGAAAAGGCCAAGCTAATCGCCTCATCTATTTCGGCTGCGATTGTGTCGCTTCCACAAAGAGGCGCGGCAAAATTGTGACGATGTCGGGAAAGGCAGTGATGATGATGATCGCCACCACTAGCATGCGGAAGAAGGGGAGCGAGGCATAAGCCACGAACCAGGAATCTCGTCCGCTCATCGACTGCAGCACAAAGAGGACGAAGCCGACCGGCGGGGTGACCTCCGCGATTTCGACCAAGAGCACGATGAAGATGCCGAACCAGACGGGGTCGATGCCGACCTTCTGGATCATCGGGAGCACGATGGTCGTGGTCAGCACGATCATCGAGACGCCATCGAGCGCTGTGCCAAGGATCACGTACATCACCGTCAAGACGGCGACGAGTTGATACTTGGAGGGGTTGAGCCAAGCGACATATTCTGCAAGCGCGCGTGGAATGCCGGTGAAGCCCATGGCAAGCGTCAGATAGGCGGCGCCTGCCAGGATGAAAACGATCATGGCCGAGAGGCGGGTTGCACCGAGCAAGCTCTCGCGGAAATTCTCCCAGGTGAGCGATTTTCCGACCCAGGCTAGTAAGATCGATCCGACCACGCCAAAGGCCGCAGCTTCAGTTGCGGTGGCATAGCCCGCCACAATGACGCCGATCACCATGATGATGAGCAGCATGCAGGGGATCAGTTCTTTGGATGCGATGAGCTTTTCTTTGAAGCTCATTTTCCCGAAGTCGTCCGCCGGGATCTGATCCGGGTTCATCAGCGACCAGACGATGATGTAACCGGAAAATAGCGCCATCACGAGCAGGCCGGGGATGAAGCCTGCGAGGAAGATCTGAATGATCGAGACGTCAGCCGCGACCGCATAAACCACCATGATAATGGATGGCGGAATGAGGATGCCGAGCGTGCCGGAGCCCGCAAGCGATCCCAGGGACATGTGGTCGGGATAACCGCGCCGCTTTAACTCCGGCACTGTCATCTTGCCGACGGTGACGGCGGTTGCCGCCGACGACCCCGACACCGATCCGAAAATGCCACCGGCGAAGACGTTCACATGCAGGAGGCGGCCGGGAATGCGGGTCAGCCAAGGCGCAAGGCCCGTGAACATTTGAGCCGAGAGATTGGTCCTGAACAGGATCTCGCCCATCCAGACAAAGAGCGGCAGGGCCGCCAGTTCCCAGGACGCCACCGACTGCCAAATGGCGGTCGAGAGATTGAGGCCCGGGGAGGAATTGGTGAAGAAAGCCATCCCGATCCAGCCGGTAATGGCAAGGCCGATGCCGATCCACGCGCCGACCGTCAGGACGGCGAACATCGCGACGAGAAGGATTGTGCCGACAATCAGAGGTCCCATGATCTTAGACCTCGCCTGAGTAGTCGCCGGCCGCGTGACGATCACGGACCTGCTGCACATAGGTGGGGACGAGGCCCGACGCGACCCGTAGGAATTCATCGACGAGGGCTATGGCAAGCACCAAGGCGCCGAGGAAAACCGGAAATTGCGGGATCCAAATCGGGATCGGCAGAAGGCCCTGGCCTTTCTCATTGTAGATGAAGCTTTCATAGACCATGAAGCCCAGCCAATAGGCCATGTAGCAGCAGAATGTACCGGACACGCCAAGCGCTATCAGTTCGAACCAGCGCGCGGTTTTGTCATCGAACTGATCGATAAAAATGCCCATGCGCACGAGTTCGCCGCGCTTAAAGGTTGCGGCGAGCGGCAAAAACGCGGCGCCGGCGCAAAGCCAAGCGGTCACATCGTCTGCGCCCCGCAACAGTGTTCCGTTTAGCCGTAATCCGGCCTGAGCCATCATGATCGTGCAGATCGAAAGCACACAAAGCGCGCCTGCCCAAGCCGCAGCAAGGTAGAGGGAGTCCAACGTTTTTCGCATGTGACTTCTGTGGATTGGGGGCCGGAAGGGAGCTAGAAACCCCTCCCCGCTGGGGAGGGGTATTGCTTCGACATGAGGTGCCGCCGCAGGGTTATGGAGCGGCACTCTCGCCGTTAGGCGCGGATGCGCGAACGGAAGGTTTCGATCACCTGCTTGCCGGTGTCGCCGGCCTTCGCAACCCATTCTTCCGTCAACTTGGCGCCAACAGCCTTCACATCGGCAAGAAGAGCAGCGGACGGCTCAACGATCGTCATGCCGTTCTTCCGCAGTTCCTCAATCGAGTCGGTCTCGACCTTAAGAGCCATGTCCCAGCCACGCTTTTCAGCGAGCGCCGCCTGTGCGGTCATGGCCGTCTTCACCGCATCGGGCAGGCGCTGCCAGGCCCGCTCGTTCACCATCACCGCGTTCTTCGGCATGGACGCGCGAAGGTTCACGAACTGGCTAGCGAATTCCCAAGCACGCGTCTGAACACCGGTGGCGCCGGAGGTGATCATGCCGGTGACAATGTTGGTGGCGAAGGCCTGCGAGACTTCTGAGGCCTGAACAAGGGTCGGGACCGCCCCCAGGAGCTCTGCCATGCGGGAGGTCAAGGGCGACACGGTGCGGAACTTCATGCCCTTCATATCGGCGCCGGAATTGATCGGCGTCTTGGAATAGAAGGCCTGGCTCGGCCAGATGACTGAATAGAGCAAGCGGATGCCGCGACGCTGAAGGGCGGCCTCCAAAGCCGGCTTCGAGGCTTGATAAAGCGCAAAGGCTTGTTCCGCGCCCGCAGTCAGGAAGGGGATCGAGTCAATTTCGAAGATCGGGTCTTCGTTGCCGAACTGGCTGATCAGGATCTCGCCAGCCGCAACCTGGCCGGAAGATACAGCGCGCAGGATTTCCGGGAGACGAATGAGCGAGTTGTTGGAGTGGACTTGAATCTTGAGTTGGTTGTTCGTGGCCTTGGCCACCTCGTCGACCCACCAACGCACATTCTGTGTATGGAACGTGCCGTCGGTATAGGGCAGCGGCATGTCCCACGCGGTCTGTCCAAATGCGATGCTTGGCGCAGAAAGCGCAGTGCCGCTCGCGATCCCTGCGAGAACATGGCGTCGGTTGAGCATGTGAGAAACTCCTCGTTATCGTTCTGGATGAGGCCCGTTCAAACAATTGACGGGATCAAGCACTGCGTGCCCTTGGGGCTATTCTGATCGCTGTTTCACGCTTGATACAAGGGCCATGCTCCGAAAGTTCGTGATTGAACGTCACGAATGATCCTTGCGTCGGCCGCCACAAGACAGGCGCTTTTGTATTTCTGATGACATCAAAGCGAAACAAAATGTCGCTGTCAATAAGACATCGATAAATTATCGACATTATGTTGATTTGATATCTCGAACGTAAAATGGCATCTTATTGTGGCATAGTCCTAGGAGAACAGAACGATGGCACAAGGCGAGCTAGGCCCTGTCGTGTCCTCGGCCCATTTGGCCGCTGGTGCCATGCCATCGCTATCGGAATTTGAATTTGGGATGATCTTGGCGAGCCACGCTTTTCATCGTTGGATGGTGCGCTGCGCGGCGGCGGCGGGAGCACCAGGGCTGTCGCCTCTTGAAGTTTTGATCTTGCACACGGTCAATCACCGAGGCCGCCCCAAGCGGTTGGCCGATATCGCGCTCGTCCTCAATGTGGAGGACACCCATCTCGTCACCTATGCGGTCAAAAAGCTCGAGGCGGCCGACCTCGTACACGGGGAGAAGATCGGTAAAGAGAAGGCCGTGTCGGTCACGGCGACTGGTGCGGCGGTTTGCGCCCGCTATCACGATATCCGCGAGGCCCTGCTCATTCGCGGCGTCAAGGCTTTCGGAACCGATGCCGACGAACTCTCGCGGATCGCGACGGAAATGCGCGCGCTTTCCGGCCTCTATGATCAGGCGACGCGCTCAGCTGCGAGCCTTTAGATGGGCGTGGCCCCGCAGGAGCTAGGCTAGCCCCTCAGCCTCGTCCTCCGCGATGCGCGCGGGGTCACGGGCGCTGGGATCGCCAAGGCCGCCGCCACCCGGCGTCATGATCACGAGACGATCATCGGGCGGGATGAGCTGAAAGCCCTTGCCCTTTAGTTTGGTACCCGACTTGAGCATCACGACGCCGGCAGCCCCGTTCTCACCACCTGCGCGGCCGCGCGGCGGAAAGTCGATCCGGTCATAGGCCGCGAGCAGGTCGAA
>JBAWYY010000150.1:0-6700 GCA_037143285.1 Alphaproteobacteria bacterium
GATAGCGATAAATAAGGGAAAAATCAGATCTAATTCAACCCTCATCAGTGATGCCTCTTATGTTTACCTCGAGCAAGCGATTGTGAGGTCCTTCCTCGCCCTTGCATTGATACCCGACTCACTGATCAAGTGCCCTGATCCGGCTCCAAGGAGTGCCGAGCTATGTGGACTCCACCAAGGGTCAAACGGTACCATCAACGGCGCTGATGTGACTGTGCATGTTTACAGGGACTCTCCGCTCCCAAACACAGGTTTCTCCAAAAGACGGGCCATGTTGGGGAATAAAATACAATAATATCAATTTTTTGAGGGAATTTTGGCGGAGAGGGAGGGATTCGAACCCCCGATACGGTTGCCCGTATGCCGCATTTCGAGTGCGGTGCTTTCAACCACTCAGCCACCTCTCCGCGGTTGCTCGTTCGTGGGTGCAAGCACCCTGGTTGGAAGCGACGCGGTGTGTAGCGGAGAAGGGCGCGGCATTCAAGGCGCGCGGGCGGTTATTTTCAAGCGGCCCACGCTCTCGCCTTGACTTTTCGGCCATTTTCCATCATTCGCCACCCTTCGCACGCGCGCCGGGTCTTTTTGAGGCTCAGCCTGCGGGTGTTTCCGCCTCCGGGCGGCACGATCAACCAAGAAGACGACCGGCGGATGTCCCGACCAGGTCGATCGGAGTTAAACCATGTACGCGGTCATCAAGACCGGCGGCAAACAGTATAAAGTTGCCGCCGACGATACGCTCACCATCGACAAGCTCGAGGCCCAGGCCGGCGAGATCGTGGTGTTCCCTCACGTCCTCATGCTCGGCGGCGACGCTGGCGTCACCGTTGGTGCGCCGCTCGTGGCCGGTGCCTCGGTTGCGGCCGAAGTGGTCAACCAGAAGCGTCTGGCCAAGGTCATTTCGTTCAAGAAGCGCCGTCGTCAGAATTCCAAGCGCAAGAAGGGCCATCGCCAGCACGTCACCGTGGTGCGCATCGCCGAGATCCTGACCGGTGGCGCTAAGACCTCGCTGACCTCCAAGGTCGCGACCGACGGCATGGCTCCCCAGGGCCTGATGTCGGCACCCAAGGCCGCCAAGGCAGCGCCCGCTGCCGCCGGCGCCATGGACACGTCCAACCTCTCGCTCATCTCAGGCGTCGGCCCGACCATTGAGAAGAAGCTGCGCGCGGCTGGCATCCTCAATTGGGAAACCATTGCGGCTTGGTCCGACGAGGACGTGGCTAAGTGGGATCAGGAGCTCGCGCTTCGCGGTCGCGCCACCCGTGAAGAATGGGTGGAGCAGGCCAAGGAACTTCTCGCCGGCAAGCCGCCGCGCGCGAAGGCCGATCAGGCCGAACAGAAATCCGGTGAGGACTGGTAAGCGCGATTTCGCACTTGTCATCTCCACGCAATCGAATCATTCTAATCCCACAACAGAGATCGGGAGCTCACCATGGCTCACAAAAAAGCAGGCGGTTCGTCCCGTAACGGGCGTGACTCGCATTCCCAGCGGCTCGGCGTGAAGCGCTTCGGCGGCGAAGCTGTGCTCGCGGGCAACATCCTCGTGCGTCAGCGCGGCACCAAGTTCCATATCGGCACCAATGTCGGTCTTGGCAAAGATCACACGATCTTCGCGACCACCGACGGCCGAGTAGAGTTTCGTACCAAAGCGAATAATCGAACCTATGTGTCGGTTGTTCCGATGGCACAGGCAGCCGAATAACGGCGGCCCACTATCGGAGCCGCCGGCCAAGTCCCGGCGGCTCCCCGTTTCAGGTCCAAAGGATCGAGGGGCACCCGGGAAACCAGGTGCCCCTTTTCTTTTGGCCTCGGGATGGTCCCGCGGCCGTCACGTGACGATCAAGGAGACTAACGTCATGACTGCGCTGGAAACACCCGAACTGGAGAGCCGCTGCGGCGGTCTGCCCGGCGAGACCTGTATCACCGTCCTCGAGACTCAGCGGCTGATGCTCCGTGCGCCGCGCCTCGAGGACGCGCGCGCGGTAGCGGCTTTGGCCGACGACCGCCGCATTGCAGAGATGACCTCTAATCTCCCGCATCCCTATGCGGTTAAAGACGCGGAACATTGGATCAATGCCCAGGGCCAGACCGGTGACACCGCGTTTCTGATCTTCACCAAGGCTGACGGCGCGTTTATCGGCGCGACCGGCTATGTGCTGGCCGAGGCGGCTGATCCCGAAATTGGTTATTGGCTGGGCTTGCCCTTTTGGGGCCAAGGCTATGCGACGGAG
Source organism: Alphaproteobacteria bacterium (assembly GCA_037143285.1). Classification (GTDB taxonomy): domain Bacteria; phylum Pseudomonadota; class Alphaproteobacteria; order Rhizobiales; family Phreatobacteraceae; genus Phreatobacter. The sequence goes on from JBAWYY010000150.1 coordinate 2,229, forward strand.
GCCGCGCGCGCCGTGGTCGACCATGTGTTTACTTCCACTAACGCGCCGGCCATCACCGTGCGGGCGCGGGTGATGAATGACCGCTCGCGCCGCGTGATCGAGAAGTGCGGGTTCCAATGGATTGGGGCGGGCCTCACCCGCATCAAAACCGTTCAGGGCTCCGTGCCGGTGGATGTGTTTCGCCTCGATCGCGGCACGTGGATGAGCTTCAAAGCTTGGCGTGATCCGGTGACCCGGCGCCAAGCGCCCATCAAGGTCGTGGGATGAGTGCAGCCTGGCGCGCGGCCATTCCCGTTCAAACCCGCCGGCTCGTCTTGCGCGAGCCGGCCTTTGGCGATGTGGCCCGGGTCGAGCGCTACGCGGGCGATCAGGCGGTTGCCACCATGCTGGCAGCCGTTCCCGTGCCCTTCACCGAAGCCCATGCCTCAGCCTTCATTGGCGATCTCCTGGCCTCCAATCTGGCAGGCGGCGGGCTGGGGCTTGCGGTCGCCCGCACCAAGGCGCCGGGCGATCTGATTGGTGTCGTTACCTTTGCGGGCTCCGGATCTTCGGCGGATATCGGCTGGTGGTTCGGTCGCCCACATTGGGGCAAGGGCTTTGCCAGTGAGGCGGTGGCGGCGATGATCGATCTCGCCTTCACTGATCCGGCCCTTGAGACCCTCACCGCCGGCGCTTTTACCGATAATCCGGCGTCGCTCCGGGTGCAGGAGAAGCTCGGCTTTGAGCGCCTCGGCGAAAGCCGTAAACAATCGCTCGCGCGCGGCGCTCTCGTGCCCCATATCGATACCAAGCTGACCCGGGCGGCGTGGCTCTCCAAGCAGGCGCAAGCTCGCCCTGGGGCGTGATGTCGCAGCCTGCATCCAAAGGCTGTGCTGCGGCGTATTAGATTTCAAGATCAACAGGATACCGCTTCATGTTTAGCCGCCGCGCTGCCCTCGCCCTTCTGCCCCTCGGTCTCACCGGCTGCTTGTCGCCGACCGTTGATGCCTCGCTTGGCGCCAAGCCTCTGGTCTTGGAAGAGGCGTTTCGCGGGCACTTCCTCGCAGAAGGTCGTTTTGTCAGCCGCATCGGCAATCCGACGCGCACCCTGAAGGTGGTGATGAACGGCACGTGGAACGGGCGGGTTCTCACCCTGGTCGAAGACTTCACCTATTCCGACGGCGAGAAGGACCGGCTCACTTGGCGCTTCACCAAGCTTGGGCCGGGGCGCTATTCAGGCACCCGTGAGGACGTGATCGGTCCCGCCGATGTCCGCCAAGAGGGCAATGTGCTGCGCCTCTCCTATGATGCTGACGTGAAGGTGAGCGGTGGCAAACAGCGCGTGCGGTTTGAGGACGTGATTTATCTGCGCGCCGATGGGTCCATGCTGAACATCGCGGTGGTCTCGGCCTATGGCGTGCCGGTGGGCGACGTGGAACTCATCATCCGCCGCGCGCGGTGAGCCAACCGTCAGAAGTGCTCGGTGCGGATCACTTCCACGTCTGAGATGGCGACAATGCCGATCTGACGGGCGAGGAACTTGGAGACCGCCTCCAAGAGCGCGGGCACGCGGTGGTCGCTGGTCACGCAGACCACCATGAGCATTTGGCCGGCCATGCCGACGAGACCGTCACGGCTCCAGCGGCCCTGGCGGCCGCGACCGGCCAAAACCGGCATCACCGTATAGCCCGACACTTCCTGCTTATCGAGAATATCGAGCAGCCGGTTCAGGGCCGGGGCTTCAATGATCAGTTCGAGCCGCTTCTTCGGGTGCGTTTGCATGGGATCACCGGGCCGCGACGAGGGCTGCCAGCGCCAGATAGAGCGGGATGCCGATCGTCAGATTGAAGGGGAAGGTGACGCCGAGCGAGAGCGTCAGATAGATCGAGGGGCGAGCCTCGGGCAGTGCAAGACGCATGGCGGCGGGCACCGCGATATAGCTTGCTGAGGCGGCGAGCGTGATGAAGAGCGCCGTGCCACCAAGCGAGAGGCCGAGCGGCCAGGCCACTACAGTCGCGATGACAGCCGAGATCAGGGGCATGACGAAGCCGAAGGCGAGCACCGGCCAGGAGAGGTGCTTCAGCCCCTCGCGCATGCCGCGCCCCGCGACCAGCCCCATATCGAGCAGGAACAGGCAGAGAATGCCGAAGAAGGGGTCGACAATGAAGGGCGCGATGCGGGCGAGGCCCGAGGGTCCCGTGATCCAGCCGATGATGAAGGAACCGACCAGGATCACCACGGAGGCGTTGAGCGCGATCTCCTTCATCAGGGCGGAGGTGCTCTCCTGGCTAGAGACGTCAGCGCCGTCACGAACGGCGCCGCGATGGGCAAGGAGGAGCGCCGAGACGATGGCCGGGGTTTCCATGACGGCGGCGAGCGCCACCATATAGCCCTCATACGGGAGGCCGAGCGCTGCCACGGCCTGGGTGCCGGCGACAAAGGTGACGACGGAGATAGACCCATAATGGGCGGCGATGGCGGCGGAATCGATTGCCGAGAGCTTCGAGATGCGCCGCAAGATCCCATAGGCGAGAACGGGGATGAACAGGGACAGCGCGCCGCCTGCCACCATGACCCAAACCATGCGCGCGGTGAGGCCGGTTTTCGCGACCTCGACCCCGCCTTTGAAGCCGATGGACATCATCAGATAGAGCGCGAGAAACTTCGCCACCTGCTCAGGCACGGTGAGGTCGGAACGCGCAAGTGCTGCCGCGAGGCCAAGGGCGAAGAACAGCACCATGGGCGAGAGGATATTGGCGAGCGCGAGATCGATGGGTGACACGACGTATTTTCCCTGATGTGCGTCAACGGATTACGCGCAGCGCCGACGAGGCTCAAGTGCAAATGTGGAATTATTGCGTGCCAAACGACGGATGTCGGGCCTAGATCACAATTCTTTTCCGCCGCCCGCGAGCCCTGCGAAAAATGGGCAGCGCCTCATCGTTCATCAGACTTTCAGCCGGCTCGTTTTTTAATCACATTAGATCATGGTATCAGGGATAGCCCTGATTTGTCTTGTGGTGAAAGCACGATGCCTCCAGCCGCGCGCCGCTTGCGACCCAAAGGACCCGACACGGTCCTGATTATTCTGCATCAGGAGCATTCCACGCCCGGTCGCGTGGGTCGCTTGCTGCAGGAGCGCGGCTATAAGCTCGATATTCGCCGCCCCCGCTTCGGTGATCCCTTGCCGGCGACAACAGCGGGTTTGGCCGGTGCCGTGATCTTTGGCGGACCCATGAGCGCCAATGATCCCGACGACTACGTCAAGGCGGAAATCGATTGGATCGGCACGGCGCTTAAGGAAGACTGCCCCTATCTCGGTATCTGTCTGGGCGCACAGATGCTCGCCCGCCAGCTTGGCGCAAAGGTTGGCTTCCATCCCCAGGGGCAAGTGGAGGTCGGCTATTATCCGCTCCATGTGACCGAACCTGCAAAGCCGCTCTTTCCCTGGCCCGACCATGTCTATCAATGGCATCGCGAAGGCTTCGAGCAGCCTTGCGGCTCAGAATTGCTCGCGACGGGCGATGCCTTCGAGGTTCAGGCGATCAAAGTTGGTCGCTCGGCCTATGGCCTGCAGTTCCACCCGGAAGTGACCCATTGGATGATGTGCCGCTGGACCACCAAGGCCCATGAGCGTCTGACGCTGCCCAATGCCAAGAGCCGGCAGGACCATTTCGACGGGCGCTATATGTATGATCCCGCCGTTCGTGTCTGGCTCGACTCGTTTCTGGACCATTGGACCGGCTTACGCGCTGATCCCGGCTCAAACGCAATGCGAACAGGCGCCAAACAGCTCAACGACGCGGCTCGTCGGGCGGAAGCCCGCGTTGCGGGCGAGGCCCTCCAGATTGCGGGATAGCGCGTCGGACGAGGCCTCCGTCACGCAGCCGCAGGCGTCGCAGATCATGAAGACGACGGGGTCGTCGCCCTCATGGGCGTGCGCACAGGCCATATAGGCGTTGCGGCTCTCGATGCGGTGAATGAGGCCCGCGCCGAGCAGGAATTCGAGCGCGCGGTACACCGTGATCGGGGCCGGGCGCTTGCCGGCAACGCCCATCAATTCAATGAGTTCATAGGCCCCCAGTGGCCGGGTGGAGCTCGCAAGATGGCTCAAGGTCTCACGCCGAATGGGGGTGAGGCGCAGGTGACGCTCAGCACAACGCTTTTCCGCCACCGCCATCACTTCGCGCGGGGGATGGCCGTGGCCACAGGCCTCGCCATGGGCGTGGTGATGGGGGCTGTGAGGTTGGGTCGAAACCATGCGCGCGTCCAAAATCGGGAGCGCCATCTTTAGCATGGCGCGCCTTTGAGTGCGATGGTCCTCGACGCCGTCGAGACGCGCAATCAAGGCCTTTCACTCGCCGTCATCAGGCGCGTGAGGTGAGAATTTCTGGCGAGCAGAAAAGTCCAGAGACGCGCCTCATAGTCGGCATCAACGGCGGCTCGAATGGAGGGCCTTGCCGCAAGCGCTTTGCGCCAGGCCGTCACCTCGG
>JBAWYY010000151.1:0-6640 GCA_037143285.1 Alphaproteobacteria bacterium
ACGCCTCACCCGGGTACCGCGCAACTATGCCGCAGGGTGAGTTAAGGAATTGGGTCGCTACTTTGTGCCGAACATGCGGTCTCCGGCATCGCCAAGGCCTGGTACGATATAACCGTGATCATTCAGGTGGCTGTCGATGGCGGCCGTCCAAATCGGCACGTCCGGGTGATAGCCCCGGAATTTTGCGATGCCCTCAGGCGCTGCCAACAAACAGAGAAAGCGCAGATTGGTGACGCCGCGTTCCTTTAGTCGGTCAACCGCTGCAATGGCTGAATTGGCGGTCGCAAGCATGGGATCCATAACGATGACGAGGCGGTCGGCCACATCTTCCGGCGCCTTGAAATAGTATTCCACCGCCACAAGCGTCGCCGGGTCGCGATAAAGGCCGATATGGGCGACGCGGGCTGAGGGGACGAGTTCAAGCATGCCATCGACGAAGCCGAGACCAGCGCGCAAGATGGGTGCGAAAACCAATTTTTTGCCGCCGATCTGCGGCGCCATCATCTTTTCGAGCGGCGTCTCGATTTCCACCAACTCTACCGGCAAGTCGCGGGTCACTTCGTAACACAGCAACATGCCGATCTCGTGCAGAAGCTGCCGAAAACCCTTGGTCGATCGCGTCTTGTCGCGCATCAGCGTCAGCTTGTGCTGCACAAGCGGGTGGTCGACAACGGTGACGCCTTCAATGGGCTGGGCCATGTTAAGTCCTTGATGCGGCGATGCAGCGAGTAGTCATTGTCTTTGGTAGGGCAGGCCCAGGCTCCCATGCAAGAGAACCCCGCGTCGTGTTCAAAAAACGGTGCCGTCGCTCACAATCTTGATGGGCGATCCGCCGTCGGCACGACGCTCAGCGGCAAGCCTACGGCCCGCAGCCCAAGTGCCACCTTCGAGGACGCGCGCCAGCGGGAAGGCTTCAGCCGACAGGCCGAGCCGCTCGCGCACCAGGGGTGCGATGCGATCGAGAAGGGCGACGGTCAGCGCGCGCCATTCCACGATCAAGGTTGAATCGACGGTGTTGTCGGCGGTGGCGGACGCCGGCTCGCGCAAGGCAAGCACGCCCATATCAACGAGGAGGCCGCCATTGCGATATTCCGGTAGGCCGGTGAGCCCATCGACCGAAGTGACGGTGAGGCCTGCGGCCTCCAAGGGCTCGATGAGCGAATAGGACAGCCATTGCGAGAGCTTGTGGAAGGGCACGAGGCCATCGCTGGCATCGCCCGCCCGCATGAGCGGATGCCGCCAGGTGTCGCCAAGGGCAACGCCACCGAGAATTATCCGGCCCGGCCAGATAGGGCCGAGATGAGCCAAAACCGCTGCGAGAATCGCTGTGGCCGGCAGCACACCCTTGTCGGCTTGCCCCATCAGGTGGTCGAAGAGTCCGCCCGGGCGCGGCCCGTCTTTGGATGCGAAGACCGCCGGTGCGGCGTCCACCGCCTCGCCAAGCTTACGCAGGAGGCCCACGCGGCCCTCCAGGCCGACGAGCGGGTTGGTCTCGTTGACGTGAAAACCCCGGGCGAGCGCTTCAATGGTGAGCGCTTTCAAGCCCGCAGCTTCGGCGCGCATGGTTTGACCGGTCGCGGAGAAGGCGCCCGCTTCCGCCATGCGGAGGGAGGCCACAGCGAGGCCTTCGGATTTAGAGAGGACGACGCCCGTTGGCTCATCGCGGTAACGCCACCCCATGCCAGCACCGGCGTCGAGAAGCACTGAGACGATAGCGAGATCAAAGGCCGCTCGGCCGCGCGCAAGCGGATCCTCGATGCGCGCGAGGGATTGTGTTCCGAGGTCTTGTCCGCCGGCAGAGAAATGCCTCCACCGCGCATGAAAGGGGATGGCGAGGCTTGGATAATTGTCGCGAATAACCGCCACGACCAGATCAGCGGTCGCCGGCAGACGGTCCATGTCGACCCGGAAGCCCTCAAGCTTATCATCGAGGGCGAGGTTGAGCATCTTTGTCGCCCGCTCGCGGACAGCGGAGGCAGTCAAAAGGCTACGGGCTGCACGGGGTGCATCAAGCTGAGCAAAGGCCATGGGCGGGTCAAAACTCTTCGATGGGCCGGCCGACCACACGGGTCAGATCATCCTGTGACGGCTTCTGGTCCGGCGTGTAATAGCCGGCCGCTTTCTTCGCTTCCATTTCCACTGACGCGTCCTGAGGGACGAGATCGTCGGGAATGGGGACGCGCTCAACCACATCAATGCCGGCCTCGACCAAGGCGTCATGTTTCATGTTCGACATCGACATGAAGCGATCGATGCGGCGGATGCCGAGCCAATGCATCACGTCGGGCATGAGCTGTTGGAACCGCGCGTCTTGCACGCCCGCGACACATTCCGTGCGCTCGAAATAGGTGGAGGCTTGATCGCCGCCCTCTTGCCGCTTGCGGGCGTTATAGACGAGGAACTTCGTGACCTCGCCGAGTGCGCGACCTTCCTTGCGGTTATAGACGATGAAGCCGACGCCCCCGGCCTGGGCATCGCGCGCGGCCTCCTCGATGCCATGCACGAGATAGGGCCGGCAGGTGCATATATCCGAGCCGAAGACGTCGGATCCGTTGCACTCATCGTGCAAGCGGCCGGAAATGAAGGTCTTGGGGTCACCGAGCTTCGAGGGGTCGCCGAACAGATAGACGGTCGTATTGCCGATGGGCGGCAGGAAGGCCGTCAAATCCGGTCTGGTGACCAATTCCGGATACATGCCGGCTGTCTGCTCAAAGAGGGTGCGCCGCAAATTGGTTTCGGAGGTTCCAAACCGCTCGGCAATGCCCGGCAGATACCAGACGGGATCAATGGCGATTTTAACGCAGGCGATATCGCCGCTGTCGCGCACGATGGTGCCATCGGCTTTCAGCCTGGTCCCAATATGGCTTTGCAGCTCCGGCAAGGTGAGGCGTGCCTTTGTGATGGCGATGGAGGGGCGGATGTCGACGCCCTCGCCAATCAGCTTGCTAAAAGCCGAGCCGACTAAATGTCCGTAGGGATCGATGGAGACGATCCGACCGGGCTCCGACCATTGCGGAAAGGGGCCGATGGGTACGACCGGGTGGGTATTGGTCAGATCCGGCCGGACGATGGGGTTCAAAGCGCCTGCCGATACCGCCAAAGCGCGATAGAGCGCATAGGAGCCGCCATGGGTGCCGATGGCGTTGCGGTCAGTGCCTGCATTCACCGTTGCGACAACGGGGCCGCGCTCAGCGGCGGTCGCGGCACCCCAATTCAGCGGGAAGCGCGACACAGCGCCCGCCACCGGATGGGAGGTCAAACGAATATGGGTCGACTTGTTGCCGGTCATCACGACCTCGTGGCTTAAAACGACGAAGGCCCCCAACCCGGAACGGCGGGGGGCCAACAACAGATGATATGGGGATCATGTCGTGAATTTGCGAGATCGGCAAGGCTCTCGCGCATGACAATGCCGGTGCGGCGCTCCCGGCCCGTTCACTGCCTGTGAACCGCCATGGGCCTAGGATGGCCTATGCCTTATGATTTTGATGTGCCCTCCGATGCACTGATGCCAGGAGCTGCTGCCGATCTTGCCGCAGCGGTCGGCCGGTGGCTTCGCTACCTTGGGACTGAGCGACGTTTGTCTGCCAAAACGGTGGAAGCTTATGGCCGCGACACCCGCGTGTTCGTCGGCTTTCTCTCGGGTCATTTGGGTGAGGCCGTTTCACTTTCGGCGCTTTCTGCCATCGCGCCGCGGGATTTGCGCGCCTATCTCGCGCGCCGTCGTGCTGATGGATTGGAGACGCGCTCCATCGCGCGCGGGCTTGCGGCTGTCCGCTCCTTCGCAAAATTTTTGGAACGAGAGGGCGAGGGCAAGCTTGCCGCCTTCGCGTCGGTGAAAACGCCCAAGGCGAAGATGTCGCTGCCGCGGCCGCTCACAGTCGAGCAGGCGCGGCGGGTCGTTGATGCGACCGAGCACGATGCCGACGACAGTGCTCCCTGGGTAAGTGCCCGTGATATCGCGGTGCTGATGCTGCTTTATGGATCAGGGCTTCGTATTTCAGAAGCGCTTGGCCTTCGGCAGAAGGACGCGCCCAAGCCCGGCGTCGCGGGCTTCGTCACGGTGACGGGTAAGGGCGCGAAGGTGCGTATGGTGCCTGTCTTGGCACGCGTGGCCGATGCCATTGATGCCTATCGGCGGCAATGCCCGTGGACGCTTGGGCCCGATGAGGCCCTCTTTGTCGGTGTTAAGGGCGGGCCCTTGTCCCCGCGTATCGTGCAACTGGTCGTGGAACGCATGCGTGGCGCTTTGGGGCTTGCCTCAACGGCCACACCTCATGCGTTGCGACATTCCTTCGCGACCCATTTGCTCGCTCGCGGCGGCGATCTCCGGTCGATCCAGGAACTGTTGGGCCATGCTTCGCTGTCAACGACCCAGATCTATACCCAGGTCGATACGGCGGCTCTTCTGAAGGTCTATGAAGGCACGCATCCGCGCGCGTGAAAATTCAGGCCGGGCGTGCGCGCACGCGCCGGATCCGCTGGACCAAACGGAGGATCCGAAAGGTCTTGCTCGGCCGATGGCGGGTCATCAGCCGGATCCGTGCTCGAATGCGCCGCTTGATCGGGTCGATCAGGGCATGGGCCCAAACGACCCAGCGCGTCCAGGCGGCGTAAAACCGTGCGAAGAGCGGGATCTGCAAGAGCTTAGGCTTGCAGGTCTCAAATAGAAACGCACCGATGCCCACCCCCACCACCTTGGCGATGATGAAGACCACGCCACCGAGGATCACATGGCCAGTGGCCAATAGACCGAGGACCGCGAGCTTTACCGGCAAGAGCAGCAGAACGGGGATGATGAAGACGCCAAGTGTCGGATAGGGCGGCAGCGAGGTGACCGCATCGTGAATGCGCTGCTTCAGGGCTTCGAAGGGCAGAAGCCGAACGATACGGGTGAGGACCGGGCCGACGCGATCCCATATCCAGGTTTCAACCAGGACGAAGGTCGCGAGCAGCATGATGAGGGGGCGGAGAATGAAGCGATACATGGCGTTGCGGTCCGAATGCACAAGCATTCTCGTCCCCAATTATGGCCGAAACCCGCCAAAACCATCGCAATAAGCAAGAAGTGGAGCCACTCCGCCGTTGGACTGTCGATCCCGGGTGCCTACAGTGTAGGTGGGCGCCGTGTGTCCCGATCCACGGATCGGGTCAGGGACAGCTCCCTGAGGATCGATAAGGCCCCGGGGAAAAGTTGTCCTGACGAACGTCGCAGCCCCATCCCTATGTAGGCCTTGAACCGGCGAAGCGAAAGGGCCTTGGCGCCATCTGTGCGTCAAGAACCGTTGAGCTTGTCGGCAAGCCGCTCGATGGTTTCTGCGGCATGGGTGAGGGCCGCAGCCATAGAGGCTTCCCGCGCTTCAGCCCGTTCCGCCAAAAGCGCGCGCGCCTCCCGCAAAGCCGTCAGTTCGGCCTCCGCAGCCTTAAGGCGCCGCCGTGTTTCCGCAGCCTCATCGGCTACCATGATGGAGGCCATGACGGTGAGGCGCGTATCACCAATTTCGCCAAAAGCACCTTTAAGCTGCTCGACCTTGGCATTCACGTCGGCGGCTAGTTTCAGGAGATGCTCTTCCTGCCCATCGTCGCAGGCCATGCGAAACTGGCGACCATTGATCGTGACACTGACATGGGCCATTCGTCAGGCCCCGTTGGTTTTCAAGATCATGCGAACCGCGTCCATGGCCTGATCGAGCCGCCGCGCCACGTCTCGGTTTACGGTCTCGAGCATGGCAATGCGGTCTGCCGCTTGGTCCATTTCTTCCGCCAGACGCGCCCGATCCGCATGGGCTGCGTCCAACTGGATCGCGAGCACGGATTGGCTACGGTCGCTTTCCAGCCGTTGATCAACGACGGTTTCGAGCGACGCGAGCGCTGTTCGGAGGCGGGCAGCGGCGGCCTCCAGGCGCATAGTTTCGGCCATGGATGGGTCGTCGTCCTGGCATTGGCGCCTGGCTCGCACCAAGCCCCGATGCGTTACGGGGAACTTATGCGTCACCGTACGCGACGAGTAAGAACAGCGTCAACGGAGGCTCCGCCGGTGCAAACACAGTTGTAACCAGGAAAAAGCCATTTGCGGCAGGGCTAAGGGTTTGACTCGAAGGCCTCGACTGATAAAAAGCGCGCGCTTGCGGGGTACGGGTGGTGGCGTCATTTGCGACGATTTACCCGATGAACAGGCGCCCGCCGCCTTCGAAGGGGCTTCCAGCATGTCAACTTGCGATACTTGGCCGCGCGAGAAATTGCAGCGCATGGCGAACGCGATTCGCGCTTTGTCGATGGATGCTGTCGAAGCCGCGAAATCGGGCCATCCCGGCATGCCCATGGGGACGGCCGATATTGCAACGGTTCTCTTTGCCCGCTTCCTGAAAATTGACCCTGCTGATTCGGCCTGGCCTGATCGCGACCGCTTCGTGCTGTCGGCGGGCCATGGGTCGATGCTGCTTTACTCGCTGCATCACCTCCTCGGCTATGAGGATATGCCGATTGAGGAGATCAAGCGCTTCCGTCAACTGGGGTCCAAGACGCCGGGCCACCCGGAACATGGCCACACTCTTGGGGTGGAAACGACCACCGGACCGCTTGGCCAAGGCATTTCCAATGCAGTGGGCATGGCGCTTGCCGAGCGGATTTTGGCCGCGCG
>JBAWYY010000152.1:0-6640 GCA_037143285.1 Alphaproteobacteria bacterium
CCGTCACGAAGCACTGGTAGCGGGACGGTACAATCCGGCAAGCCCCCGGCAAGGGCGCGGCGGCCGTCGGTGGGGGCCACCGCGACGACCGCGGGGTGGTTCGGCCGCGCGTGGTTGTCGGGGGTTTCCTCCGACAGCCAGCCGAAATGGGGCCGCGCGGGCAACAGCCGCTCTTTCAGTAGCCTATCGAGGGCGATATCGGCGTCCGTGACCGGTGACGCATGGGCCTTGGTCCATTGCTTAAAGCCCCGGGCCTTCATGGCTAGGGCGAGCGCACTGGCCTCGCGCGCCGCCTCAACGAGCAACTCGGCGAGGCGCGCGTCTTCAGCGTCCGGCAACGGTCAGCCCCTCCACCATGATCGTGGGCGCGTTGACGCCATGCTTGAAGGTCAAATCATTGGCCGGGGTGAGGGAAGCAAAGATGTCGAGTAAATGGCCGGCAATGGTGATCTCTGCCACGGGATAGGCAAGTTCACCGTTCTCGATCCAATAGCCTGAACAGCCGCGCGAATAATCGCCGGTGACCATGTTCACACCCTGCCCGATGAGGTCGGTGACATAGAGGCCGTCTTTCACCGAAGCGATCATCTCCTCGGGGCTTATCGTGCCGGCGGCCAAGTGCAGGTTCGACGAGCCGGGGGAGGGCGGTCCGCCGGTGCCGCGGCTCGCATGGCCGCCGCTCTTCATGCCGAGCTCGGCAGCGGTTGCGGTGTCGAGGAACCAGCCGGTGAGGACGCCGTCGTCGATGAGGGCGAAGCGCCGGCAGGCGATGCCCTCGCCGTCGAAGGGCCGCGAGCGCAGCCCGCGCGGGCGGAGCGGATCGTCAATCACCGAGACGCCCGGCTTGAACAGGCGCTGTCCCAGCTTGTCGCGCAGGAACGAGGTCTTGCGCGCCACCGATTGCCCATTGGCGGCACCCGCCACATGGCCCGGAAAACTTGCGGCCGAACGGGCATCGAAAATCACCGGCACCTTGCGGCTATCGACCTTGCGCGGATTGAGGCGGCGCACCGCCCGTTCACCCGCAACCCGGCCGATATGGGCGACGTCACCGAGATCGGCGAGATGGCGCACGGAGGCATAGTCGTAATCGCGCTCCATGCCGGTGCCTTCGCCGGCAATCGCCATCATGGAGACGGACGTTGAAGAGCCAAGGCTTGCGCCCACAAAGCCATTGGAGGTGACGAGCACCATGCCGCCAAGCCCGGCGCCGGCGGAAGCCCCACCCGATTTCGTGACGCCCTTGACCGCAAGTGCTGCCTGCTCGGCCGTGCGCGCAAAACCCTCGAGCATGGCGACATCGGGCAAGGTGGGGTCGAGGAGATCGAGCTCGGGCCAGGTCTTGGCGAGATCGGCCGCATCGGCGAGCCGCGCATAGGGGTCCTCAGGCGCGACACGGGCAATGGCCACAGCCCGTTCGGCCAGCGCTTCCAGGTTCTCGCGCGGATCGTTCGACGAGACGGAGGCCGAACGGCGTCCGACGAAGACCCGCAGGCCGAGATCATCGCCTTCGGCGCTCTCGCTCGATTCAACCGCGCCCTCGCGCAGTTCCATTGATATCGACAGGCCGCGCACCACCACCACATCGGCCGCATCGGCGCCCGCGCGTTTTGCGGCGGCGATCAAAGCGCCTGCGCGATCGGTCAAAGCCTTCGTGTCGAACAGATCAGACATTCGGTGGGGTCCTGCGGCGGTGAGCCCCAGCACAGGGCCGGCATCTGGGAATAGGCATGCGAGGCCGGTGTTTCAAGTGCCCTCGTTGTACGGGGGTCTAGGGTTCAGCCAATCGCCTGAGCGCGCGCGGCCTGAAGAAGCTCGTCGCGCAGGGCCTTATCGGCGGTGCTGCGGGCGAGCACGACGGTCCCAACCAGCATGGCCATCATCGCGAGCGCTGCCGGCCTCTGATCCTCAGGCTCGCAGGGCAACGCCTTGCCGATCCGCTCGACGACGCTGGCCAAGCCGTTGGTGACGGCAGCACGCGTTGTCTCGGGCGCGCGGCGGGCCTCGCTCGCGAGCGCCGCAATCGGGCATCCGTAGCGGGGCGACTTCACATGATCATCGGAGAGATACATGGAGACATAGGCGGAAATCGCAGCGCCCAGACCCTCGGTTGCGGCCTGTTGATCGATCTGGCCTATCACGTCATCCACCGCCCGATCGACGGCCGCAGCCACAAGCGCGTCCTTATCGGGAAAGTGGCGATAGAAGCCGCCATGGGTCATGCCGGCCGCATTCATCACATCGGCGACGCTTGCACCCTCAATGCCGCGCTCGCGAAAAAGCTGTGCCGCTTCTGACACGATGCGCTCACGACTTTGCGCCGTTGCTTCCCTTGACCGTCTCATGGCCGCCCCTGTTCGAGATCCGATCCCACATGGAGAATGTCGCACCGAAATTCAATGAAGTGGAAGTCTAATCCTTGGCCTTACCAGGCGCGTTGCACATGCCTGACCACGATCATGTCGTGCGAGCCGGCATCAGACCCAGCCGAGAAAGCGCCCGATCATCGCGCCGGCCAAAAACAGCATGATGAGCTGCGTGCCGAGCACCCCCACCGTGCGGCCGGGATTGACGCCAAGCGTACGGGCAAGCCCGATGGCATGGGCGATACGAACGGCAATGAAGGCGCCGCCGATCATATGGATGGTCACGGACGCAAATCCCTGCAGCGCCAAGATCACCATGCCGATGATCACGAAGGGCGCATTCTCGACGTAGTTCCCGTGAATGCGCACGAGCCGTTCCAGCGTGCCATCGGCGCCGGTGCCCAAACTCACACGCTGAGTCATGCGGCGGCGGATCACGAGCCCCTGCAAGACGATGGTGAGCAGCATGGCAAGGCCTGCATAGAAACCTGCAGCGGCAAGGGCGGGGGTCATCATCATCTCCGGGCGTCAGTGTTTAAAGGGCGCAACATAATTTGGTGACGATACCTACCAAGCATTTCGAAAGCACGTGTGCCAAGCCTTTTTCAAGCATGTGGAAACACAGCACAATTCTGCGTTCGGATTCTGCTCTGCTTAACCGTTCTGCTTAAGCTCCTGGCGAGGGGCCGCCCGCGATAGTTCACGGCATACGGGGCGAGAGCCGGACCACCGGCCGAAGACCCCAAGGGAGCCGTCACAGTGTCGCATCCGTCAGACCCTCAAGGGTCCGCCGGGATCGGGGAGCGCTTGCGCCTCGATCCCGCGGCCCTGCCTCACCGCTATGATCTCGCCGACGCTGGCGCCGATGACGGCCTGCGCGTTGTCGACCTTCACGACGACCACGTCGTGATCCGCCGCGTGGTGGCCGGTGGCCGCATGAAGCTCACCATCCCCACCGCCAATTTCCGTGGCGTGATGGTGCGGGTGCCTGAGGCCGACGACATCTTCAATCTCAGGATCGAAGTGGTGCTCGCCCATATCGATCCGGCCCTCTCGGTGCCGCTGTTCATCTCCGATCGCGCTGATGACATCGCAGCCGAATGGCGCCTATGGGCCGAACGCTTCGAATTGCCGTTGGTCGTGCAAGACATCGACGGCTCGTTCCACGAACCCTATCCGGCGATCGCCGGTCCAGGCTCCAAGCCCGCGATCCCCCGTCGCCGCCGCCAGTCGGCGCTCCGCCATCGGCGCCCCTCAGCGCTGATGCGCCGTAAGCCCGGCCGGGCACAAAGCGATGAGTTCGTCCACCGCGAACGAGAAATCATCGCGCGCCACTAGTCTATCGGTGACGGTCACGCGCTTTTCCTCGCATGAGCGTGAACACGATGGTTCTGCCGCCATGTTGCCACGCTCGCGCGCCATGGGTTAAGCCCATGAGACAGAACCGGTCCGCCAACGGGCCGTATGCGAGGAAGATGACCATGTCGCTCAGTCGTCGGGATTTCTTGGAAGCTTCGGGTGCGCTCGGGCTGACCAGCGCCGGCCTTCTCACCTTCGTGGCGGAGGCCAATGCCCAGGCCCGCCCGCCGGTGAGCGAAACCGTCGATGTCGCAGACCTGATGACGCCGGGCCCGCTTGGCGACTGCATCCTCGGCAAGGCCGATGCGCCTGTCACCATGGTGGAATATGCCTCGCTCACCTGCGGTCATTGCGCGAGTTTCCACACCCAAGTGCTCCCCGGCCTCAAAACCAAATATATTGAGACCGGCCGCGTCCGGCTGGTTTTCCGCGAATATCCGCTGAACCCGCTCGATACCGCAGCCTATATGCTCACCCGCTGCTCGCTCGGCGCCGACGGCAAATCGGCCGGTGATCAGGCGCGCTATTTCGCGATGATCGAAGTGTTCTTCCAACAGCAGCGCACGCTGCTCTCTTCATCCGACCCGCTGGCAGCGCTGACAGCCATTGCCCGCCAGGCCGGGTTTAGTCAGGCCGCTTTTGAGGCCTGCCTCAACAATCAGACCGTGCTCGACGCCCTCAACACGGTGCGCGAGCGGGCAAGCGCCCGCTTTGGCGTCAACTCGACCCCGACCTTCTTCGTCAATGGTCGTCGCGTCGTAGGCGCTCAGCCGCTCTCGGATTTCGAAAAGATCATCGATCCGCTCCTGCCCTCTTGATTGCGGGATTACGCGGTGCCCTCGGCGCTGTTCGCCCCGCTCTTCGGGTCTCCAAAGGTTGAGGCTGCGCTGTCTAACGCGGCTCAGATCCAGGCGATGCTGGACATGGAGGCAGTGCTCGCCCGTGTTCAGGCCTCTCTCGGCGTGATCCCACAGACGGCTGTCGGCCCCATTGTCGCTGCGGCCAAAGTCGATCTCTACGACCTCACGCGCCTTGCCGCCGACTGTGCCATCGCTGGCAACACGGCGATCCCGCTCGTCAAGCATCTGACGCAGCAGGTGGCCACAAACGACCCGGACGCTGCCCGTTTCGTCCATTATGGAGCGACCAGCCAGGACGTGATGGATACCGGCGCCGTGCTACAATGGCGTGCGGTCCTGGACCTTGTGGCGGCCGATCTTGATCGCGCCATTGCCGCAAGCGCTCGCCTCGCGGCCACCCATCGCGACACCGCTATGGCCGGGCGCACCTGGCTTCAACAGGCGCTGCCTCTCACCTATGGCTTGAAAGTCGCCGGCACCTGCGACGCGCTGTTGCGCCATCGCGAGCGGCTGATGGAGGCGCGTCCCCGTGTGCTTGCGCTCCAGTTCGGCGGGGCCGTCGGCACGCTTGCCTCCCTCGGGCCCAAGGGTCCTGCGGTCGCTGAGGCGCTTGCCATCGAGCTAGGCCTTGCCCCCGCCGCGCCCTGGCATGGCCAGCGCGACCGCGTCTTCGAGATTGCCTCGCTCATGGCCGGAATTGCGGGATCAGCCGCCAAGTTTGCCGGCGACACCGCGCTTTTGATGCAGACCGAAATTGCGGAAGTGGCAGAGCCCACCATGCCCGGCCGTGGCGGCTCCTCCACCATGCCGCATAAGCGCAACCCGATGATTTCGGCGACCATTTTGGGCGCTGCGCAGCAGGTGCCTGGCCTCGTCGCGACGCTTGCTCACGCGGCGAACGGCGAGCATGAGCGCGCCGCCGGCAGCTGGCAGTCGGAATGGACGGCGCTGCCCGACTTGCTGCGCCTCTCAGCCGGCGCGCTGCATCACCTGGTGACGCTGCTGGAGGGTCTGACCGTTGACCGCGACCGCATGGCCGCCAATCTCGCGCTGACCAACGGGCTTCTCATGGCCGAAGCGGTTCAGATGGCGCTGGCACCCCATCTCGGCCGGCTTGTTGCCCATGACCGCATTGAGGCCGCCTGCCGCGAGGCAGTCGCAACCAAACGTCCGCTTCTCGATGTCCTTGCAGAAGATAGCGCTGTTACCGTCCATCTTGATCGGGCAGCCCTTGCCAAGGCGCTCGATCCCGCAACCTATCTTGGCGCCTCCGGCGCCATCGTCGACGCCATCGTGGCGCGGGCGGCAAAGATCGCCCCCCGCGCTTGATTGCTGAGGGGATCAGGACGGCAGCGTCTGATCGATGCCGCGCAGATACCAGTTGATCGAGCGAATCTGCTCATCCGACAGGGTCGAGCCCGCCGCAACCACTTCGGTCCCGTCCTGACGCACGAGCGGACCGGCGAAGGGATGCAACTGGCCAGAGGCAATGCGCTGGGTCACGGCATTGGCTTCTGCGATCTCGCTGTCGCTCATATTGGTGAAAGCCGCCTGACGCACCATGCCGGTGCCGAGCCCGCCCCAAGTGTCGCTGTTGGTCCAGCGGTTCTCCATCACCGCGCGCACCCGCTCCACATAATAATCACCCCAGTGATTGACGATGGAGGAGAGGTGCGACTTCGGCGCAAAGCGCGTCATGTCCGAATTGTTGCCGAAGGCGAAGACATTGCGCTCGCCGGCCGCCTGCAGGGGAGCTGGCGAATCCGTGTGCTGGAACAGCACATCCGCACCCTGGTCCATCAGCGCGCGTGCGGCTTCCGCCTCACGGCCCGGATTGAACCAGCCGTTGATGAAGACGATGCGCATCTTCAGTTCCGGCCGCACCGACCAAGCGCCGCGCATGATCGCATTGATCGCCATCAGCACTTCCGGCACCGGGAAGGCGCCGACATAGCCGACCGTGCCGGTCTTGGACTTGCGGGCGGCAATGACACCCTGAAGGTAGCGGGCCTCATAGGCGCGCAGATTGTAGATCGCCACATTGTCGGCGCGCTT
>JBAWYY010000153.1:0-6628 GCA_037143285.1 Alphaproteobacteria bacterium
GGGGCGAGCCGATATCGGTGTGGAGCACGGCGCCGTCCTGAATATTGGTGCGGTCGCCAATGACGATCAGCTCATTATCGCCGCGGATCACCGCGCCGAACCATACGGCGGTATCGACGCCTAAGCGCACCGCGCCGATGACATGAGCGCCGGGCGCTATCCAGGTGGCGTCGTTGGCGGGCAGTTCAGGACTGACAGCATCGAGTTGGTAGATCGGCATGGGTGGTTCTCCGCAAAGGGCGGCGACCATGCCATGGGCTGCGCTGATTCAAAAGGCGAAGGTGGCAACCACCATGCTGAGCACCCGGCCGGACATCAGGCTCCAGGTGAGCGCAACAAGGGTCGCTGCAAAGACAAACTCAGCGCGCCGCTTTTCAATGCGACGGCCGCGAATGGTGTTGCGCATGATGATGGCGGGAGCGGCAAAAACCAGGAAGGGCACCGCGAGAAGGGCGCTCGCGCCCCCCTGTTGCAGCATGCTGAAGCTCGGGGGGCGATCAGCCACCAGTCGGAAGCCCGCAACGAGAAGGCCTGCAACGGCAAAACCGAGCGCCAGCGAATGAAACAGCTGCAAACTCACAGGCGACATGGGCACAGTCCCGAACGCAACGCGCCGAGACCACCATCCCGGCTGAGCGTCCAGAACTAGCCGGGGATTTACCCTTTGATAACCCTATCAGCCGTCATTTCTTACCGAAGGGTTAATAGGCGTCAGTCTTCGAGATCGATATCGAGGATCGAGATGGTGACGGTGTAGGAGATTTCACCATCGTCCTCATCGCGATAGAGCGTGCCGATCTGCTCCTCGCCGATCATCACCTCGATCATCTCTTTGCGGCGCGGATTGGGCTGCAGCTTGATGGTCTGATTGGCAAACTTGCGGCGAAGATAGTCTTGAAGTTTCAGAATTTCGGTCTTGTCCACGGCGGATCTCCAGCTAGGAGCAGCCGTTTGCCATCTTCGCTTGAGGGTGTAAAGGCGCGATCAGCCACTGATCATTTGGTTCATGGAATGGGAAGGCTCGGGACAGCCCGCCTCTCCCACGACCTTGGCCGGCACGCCGGCAACCGTTGAGCAGGGCGGAACGGCATTGAGCACCACCGAACCCGCCGCAATGCGCGAGTGATGGCCAACCTCGATATTGCCAAGGATCTTGGCGCCCGCCCCGATCAACACGCCCGCCCGCACTTTCGGGTGACGGTCGCCGGTTTCCTTGCCCGTGCCGCCGAGCGTCACGTCCTGAAGCATGGACACATCGTCCTCAATAACCGCCGTTGCGCCAACAACGAGGCCGGTCGCGTGATCAATGAAGATGCCCTGGCCGATGCGGGCCTGCGGGTGGATATCGGTCTGGAACACGGAGGACGACCGGCTCTGCAAATAGAGCGCGAGATCGCGCCGCCCGACCTCCCAAAGCCAATGGGCGAGCCTATGAGCCTGGAGGGCATGGAAGCCCTTGAAATAGAGCAAGGGCTCAATGGCCCGGCTTGCTGCGGGGTCGCGGTCGAGCACGGCTGCGATGTCGGCCCGCATGGCGGAAGCGATCGTCGCGTCGGCAGTGAGAGCGTCGTGGAAGGCTTGGCGCACGATGGCCTGGGGCACGTCGGAATGATCGAGCCGAGCGGCGACACGCGCGGCTACCGCCTCTTGGAGGGAATGCTGAGAAAGCACCGAACCGAAGAAGAAAGTCGCAAGCGCCGGCTCCCGTTCAGCCGCCTCCTCTGCCTCCGCACGAACGCGGAACCAGAGGGGATCGACCGTATCGAGGCCCTGCTGTTTGGGTCGAAGATCAGCACGGACGATGACATTCATGGACGGCTCCACTGTGAGACCCGGATCGTCGGATCTGGCCGCGAATATATCACGGCCAGAATTCAATCGCGACTGAAGGCGCCTCAACGTCAGAATCGAAAGTGGGTATGCCAAACCTTCGCGTCAATCCGCGCCCCTACGGCCTGCTCACGACGCGCGAATGACAAAATCAAAACAGCGCCCTGCTTCTCGCTTGACCTAACGGCAGGAACCGATTCTAACGGTTACGGTTCCGAATCAATCAGATGGCCCGCCTTGAGTTTCACGTCGATAGGCTCGCATCCTCATAATTCTATTTTAGTTTAAATTAACCATCTAACTCATTGTTTTAGAACGATACTTCGACTTCACTTAAAGTGATTTCTGGACGCCTTAGCGTTGAGCCGTGCCCAGAAAATCCAAGATCGCGCTCGCAAAAATGTCGTTCTTGTCGCCCGCCACCATGTGGCCGGCGCCCGAGACATCGACGAATTTCGCGTGAGGGCAGAGGTCGAGAAAAGCCTGGGCGTGGTCCATGGAAACAAGCTCAGACGAGCCGCCGCGCACCAGCAATGTCGGAATCGTGAGCGAGCGGGTCGCCTCTTCCAGGACGTGCGAGACATTCTCCCAGTCGAAATTGATGGTCTTCGGCCCGTCGAGAAAGCGTGGGTCCCAATGCCAATACCAGCGACCATCGGCCTGCAGGCGCAGGTTCTTGCGCAAGCCCTCCACTGAGGGCGGGCGCGTGCGGTGGGGCAAATAAGCGGCAACCGCGTCGGCTGCTTCCTCAATGGTGGCAAAGCCTTCGGCCGCCCGCTGGCGCATGAAGCCTTGAATATGGGCGACGCCGCGCGGGTCCATACGCGGGGTCACATCCACCAGGATGAGGGCTGAGAAAGCGTCCTCCTGGCCCTGGGCGTAGAGCGCGGCGATGCCGCCAAGGGAGGCCCCAATCGCCACCGGCTTTGCGCCGAAGCGCTGCGCGATGTCACGTCCGAGCGAGGCCGCATCTGCGCCATAATCGGCGAAGGAATAGGCGCCGTCCCTCACCCAGTCGCTGTCGCCGTGACCGCGCTGGTCAACGGGGATCGCCGTGAAGCCACGCTCGGCGAGCTTGCGGGCGGTTGCGCGCCAAGCATGGCGCGTTTGCCCGCCACCATGCAGAAGGAGCGCGGTGCGCGCGCCCTCCCCGTGGACATCGCCATGGAGGCGGCTGTCGCTGGTGGAGGTAAAGTCGATGGCGCGGGGGATGCCATGCTCACGGCCGCCGCGCGAGAAAATCGAGCGCGCCTGATTTGAACACCTTATCGCCCACCGCCGGCATGTGGTCGCGGTCCGGGATCGCCAGCATTTCGCCCTTCGGCAAAAGCGCTGCGAGCGGTGCCGGGTCGCCCGCAATCAGGTCCTTGGTGCCGACCGCGACCATGACGGGGCACGCAATCGAGCGGGCTTCGTCAACGGTCATCAGATTGCGCGACCCGCGCATACAAGCGGCAAGCGCGCGCAGGTCCGAGCCGGTCTTCTCCGCGAAGTGGCGAAACATGCGGCCGGTCGGATCGGTCACGTCCGTCAGGGACGGCGCCTCCAAGGCATCGGCGATGGATTCCGGCAGCCCGATGCCATCGACGAGCCGAATGCCGAGGCCGCCCAGAATGGCGGACCGGACACGGTCACCGTGGCGAAGGCTCATGAAGGCTGTGATCCGCGCGCCCATGGAATAGCCCATGACATCGGCGCGGCCGATATCGAGATGGTCCAAGAGGGCTGCCGCATCATCGGCCATCAGCGTGGTGTGATAGCTCTTGGGATCATAGAGCTTCGCCGAGCGGCCATGGCCGCGATTGTCGATGGCGATCACGCGGCGGCCTGCTTTCACCAGTAGATCGACCCAGCCGGGATAGACCCAATTGTCATGGGCGGAAGACGCAAATCCGTGGATGCAAAGGATTGGTTCACCCGCCCCCTCGTCCAGATAGGCCATGGGCAGGTCGGAGGACAGAAATGTCCGCATGGGGAATTCAGGCAGGTTCGGCATGGGTTGTTTCTAGCGAGGCCTGAGCGAGACGAAAAGCGCTCAAGAGAGCGGACCAGCCCATCGGGCGGGACAAGTCCCGCTCACTCCTGGATCTGGCGGCGGGCCTGATCGACCTGAACGGAGACGGACATGGTCTCAGCGCCGCCGCCATAGCGCGTGCCGCGAACCGGTGCAGCCCCCAGATAATCGAGCCCGACGGCCACGCGAATATGGTTCCAGGTCGGGCAGACATCATTGGCGGGGTCGAAGCCGATCCAGCCGAGCCCGTCGACGAAGGCCTCTGCCCAGCCATGGCCGGCATCCTGGGTCGCAATCGTGCCGCCATCGAGATAATAGCCGCCCACATAGCGCGCCGGCAGACCGAGATGGCGGGCGCAGGCGATGAAGACATGGGCGAAATCCTGGCAGACGCCGCGTTTCAGCGCGAAGGCCTCTTCCGCTGTCGTTGTGCTCTGCGTCGGCGCCTTGTCATAGACAAAGTCCGCATGAACAGCGCCCATGAGCGCGTGGAGGGTGGCGAGCGGCTCGCCGCCTGCCTTTTCACGGATCGCATCGGCATAGGCGCGGATGGCCGGGTCGGTCGCGGTCAGACCCGTCTCGCGCAGGAAAAGCGCCGGCGGGAATTTTTCGAGGCTGCCGCGCACGATGCCGTTTGTGTCGCTCGTCTCAACGAGGCCCTCCGCCCGTACCGTCAGGCGATCCACTTTGCCGGTGAGGGTGAAGGTATGAGTGAGATTGCCGAAGGCATCCTCATGGGGCTCCAGCTTACAATCCTGATCCACATCGATATGCCAATTGGCGACGTAGTGGCCATCGAACGAGCGTGGGGTCATGCGCAGGGTCTGAATGACACCGGTCGCCGGCTCGTCATAGAGGTAGGTCGTCTCGTGGGCGATCCGGATACGCATTGCGGCGGGTCCTCGGTGTCGTGGCGATCACTGATTAAGGGATCAGGCGGGCTCAATCCAGCGGGCGATGCCGGATGGACGCTCACGCCAGATATTGCTCAGAGATCACCGCACTCAACCGATTGTTCTCACGAATGAATTCCTCGACGAACTGATGGAGACCGGACTGGAAGACGTCGTCGATCCGGGCGTTCTCGAGTTTGGTGCGCAAGCCGCGCGCCGTGCGCTGCGCCGGGCCTTGGCGGCCATAGGCGAGTGCAATCGCGTCGAGTTGGCGCACGATCTGGTCGTAACAGGCCGCCAGCGATCGCGGCATCTGGTTGTTCAGAATCAACAGATCCGCCACCAGCCATGGCTTGAGGCTTTCCTTGTAAACCCAGTGATAGGCGGTGAGTGCTGACACCGCGCGCAGGATCGCCGACCATTGGAAATAGTCGAGCGAGCCGCCGACAGGCTGCTCCTGCGGCAAGAGCACATGATATTTCACGTCCAGGATGCGCGCCGTATTGTCGGCCCGCTCCACGAAGACGCCCAGGCGCGAAAACCAATAGGCATCCGCCCGCAGCATGGTGCGGTAGGCCGAACCATCGAAGCGCAGGCCCACTTCCTTCACGAAGGCGAGGAAGCCCGCCAATTCATCCTCGGAATGGCCGGCGCCGCGATATTTGCGCAGATCAAGCCAGGCGGTGTTGATCGCTTCCCACATTTCCACCGTCAGCGCGGTGCGAACCGCACGGGCATTGGTGCGCGCCAGCTCAAAACAGGAGCGGATAGATGAGGGATTGTCGGGCGAAAAGGCGAGGAACTCGATGACGGTCTCGCGTGTCGCCTTGTCATGGGCCTTATAGAAATGCTCGGCGCAGCCGGCGGTCGCAACCGCCGATTCCCACTCATTGGACGAGCCGGCATAGGCTGAGGGCAAGTTGGACAGGCGGAGCGAGGCGTCCACGATCCGGGCGAGATATTCGGCGCGCTCCACATAACGGGCGAGCCAGTAAAGATTGTCGGCGGTTCTCGAAAGCATGGCGTCAGGTATCCAGAACCCAGGTGTCTTTAGTGCCGCCGCCCTGCGACGAATTGACCACGAGCGAGCCCTCTTTCAGGGCCACGCGGGTCAGCCCGCCTGGAACGATACGGACGCGGTCGGCCCCGGTGAGCACGAAGGGGCGCAAATCGACGTGGCGCGGCGCGATCCCCTCGTCCACGAGAGTGGGACAGGTGGAAAGCGCCAGCGTCGGCTGTGCGATATAATTGGCGGGGTCTTTGATGATCTTGGCGCGGAAGGCCTCGATCTCGGCCTTGCTCGCTTTCGGCCCAATCAACATGCCATAGCCGCCGGAGCCATGAACCTCTTTAACGACGAGATCGGCGAGGTTATCGAGCACATATTTGAGCCCATCCGCATCGCGGCAGCGATGGGTCGGCACATTCTTGAGGATCGGTTCCTCGCCGAGATAAAACTTCACGATCTCAGGCATATAGGAATAGACGGCCTTGTCGTCGGCAACCCCCGTTCCGACAGCATTGGCGAGCGTCACATTGCCGGCAGCGTAGGCCGCCATCAGGCCTGGCACGCCGAGCGCTGAATCAGGGCGGAACGCCAGGGGATCAAGGAAGTCATCGTCGATGCGGCGATAAATCACGTCGACGCGCTTCGGCCCCTGCGTCGTGCGCATATAGACGACGTCGTTCTTGACGATGAGGTCGCGGCCTTCGACGAGTTCGACGCCGAGCTTATCGGCCAGAAACGTGTGCTCGTAATAGGCGGAGTTAAACAGACCGGGGGTCAGCACCACACAGGTCGGATCGGCGGGCGCAGTGCGCGGCGCGGCCGACTTCAAGGTCGCGAGCAGGCTGTCCGGATAATTCTCAACGGGCGCCACCTTGTGGCGGG
>JBAWYY010000154.1:0-6628 GCA_037143285.1 Alphaproteobacteria bacterium
CGAGCACGCTCGGATCAACCGGCACAACGATGACGGCGGGCACGGTGAGGGCCAAGCGCGCGAGCTCAAGGGCTGCGGCGTCGAAGGCGTCTGTTGGGGCGACCGGCGCGTCGATGCGCGCGTCGATGACAATCGCCAGCATTTCAATGCGCGCGACGTCCAGCCGGGGCATGGCCACCGAACCCGGCACTTTGCGGTCAAGGCCTAAGCGGCGCAGGCGTGCGGCCGGCAGCACGAGACGCGGCGTGCCCTTAGCGAGGCGATGCAATCCTTGCGACAGCGGCAGGTCAAAAGCCTCGACGCCGCAGACGAGCACGGCTTTGCCTTCGGCCAAGATCGCCACAGGGCGGCCCGAGCGAAACTCACCGAGCGCGCGCTCCACCAAGGCTTGATCGCCGGCGCCGCCGGTGAGGCCTAGAATATCATCCGTCTTCGTCATAGAACTGCCTTTAGGTCACGCCACAGATCACAACATGAATGCTCGCCTTACCGGCGGACATCCTGCAGAAGAATAAGCCAGCCCGCCGGTTATGCGAAGCTCTCGCCTGCCGGCTCGTTCCGAGGACAGCCATGTCGCGAAGTGATCATTCAGGAGTGCGGTCATCGCACCCTGCTGAGGCCTTATACGAGGCTCCTGCGGAAACCGATCAGTCGCGCCGTGACCCATTTTTCGCACTTGCGAATGCTTCGCCCACGCGTCCCTTCGTTATAGCCCAGCTCGGGCAATCGCTCGACGGACGAATTGCCACGCTGACCGGCCATAGCCAATACATCAACCGGTACGCGGCCCTCGACCATCTTCACCGGCTGCGCGCCCATGTGGACGCTGTTGTGGTGGGGGTGGGCACGGTGGTGGCCGATGATCCCTTGCTGAACGTGCGCAGGGTTCCTGGCCGCCATCCCGTGCGGGTCGTGATCGATGCCAATGGACGGCTGCCGTCCGGGGCGAAATGCCTGAGGGATGATGGGGTTCAGCGCCTTGTGCTGCGCGCCGAGCCTTTTCCGACACCTGAGGGCGTCGAGCAGGTGATGGTGCGGCGCTTGAGCCCGCAGGCGCTTTGCCCCCATTCCATCATCGAGACGCTGCATCAGCGCGGCCTGCGCCGGATCCTGGTGGAGGGCGGTGCCAAAACCATTTCCACCTTCATGGAGCACGGGGCGATTGATCGCTTGCATGTGCTGGTCGCACCCATGATCATCGGATCAGGCGTGCCGGGCATCGAACTGCCGCCCATTGATGTGGTGCATGACGCGCTGCGTCCGGTCACCTCGGTCCATGTGTTGGCCGATGGTGACGTGTTGTTTGATTGCGACCTCAGGCGGGTCGCTTTGGAGGCTAAAGCCGATGCAGCGGAATGACAGCTATGCGGCGCCTCAACGGGCGGTTCACTGGATCATGGCGCTCTTGATCATCGCTCAGATCCCGGCGGGGCTCTATATGGCCGACCTGCCCTGGCCGGCGGCTGGCCAGACCTCGCCATTGAAGGACAATCTCTACGAGCTGCATAAATCTTTCGGCATGGTGCTGTTTGCGCTCGCCTGCCTTCGTGTGGCGTTTCGGGTGGTTTATGGCGCGCCGGCCTATGAGGCCTCGCTGACGCCCTTACAGCGCAAAGTGTCGGGGGCCGTCCACCACACGCTCTACGCCCTCATCTTCTTGGTACCGCTGACGGGCTGGATCGCAACCTCCATGTGTTGCGCGCCGGTGAACCTGTTCTATAGCGTGCCGTTGACGCTGCCTTTTTCCGGTGATCTCGACAGCGCGAAGCCGATCTATCTCGTCCACAAATGGCTGGCGATCTTCATGGGCCTTTTGGTTTTGGCCCATATCGGCGCGGCGCTCATGCATCTGATCGTGATCAAGGACGGCGTCTTCCGCCGTATGTGGCCGGGACGCAGCTGATCGTCTGACAGCTTCGCCGACGTGTTGAACGTGCCGGGGTGTGGACCCGCGCCCTCGTTCTCATCCCCACAACAGAACCGACAAAAGACCGCCTGCAAGATAACCCGCAGGGCGGTCTTTCTCATCGGATAGGCGCAGTCCCGCAAGCCGTGACGAACACACCGGCCGAGGTGCCGCGGGGGATGGGTGACGCGAAAGGCGAACTGGTACGGGGACTAGTGGAGGCTCGACGACGGATCCTTCGGCTTCGATTGCTTCAGGCGCGTGATCTGGTCCTTCAAGAGCAATTTTCGACGCTTTACATCGGCAATTTCCACATCCGCCGCGGACGGGTGGGATATCAGGTCAGAGAGCTGACGATCGAGAGCCGCGTGGCGACGCTCAAGTTCCGATAGGTGCGACTGAATGCCCATGCATTTCTCCTGAGAGAGCGACATGCCGAGCGGTCGGACAGAAAGTGGTCCGAACGCTTCGGACAAGAGGAGGATGAACCTCTCCTGGCGACCTGCCAAATCACGCATTGTTACAGGATTGTGAAATCGTTAAGGCCGCTGCGGTGCGTCCGAAAATGGTGCAATGCAGCTTGCCGCAGCGACCCCGGGGCGCGATATTGCGAGGGCGCCCGTGACGGTGCGCCAAGCGATTCTAGACCAGTGATTTTTGAGGCATGGCCGATAACGACGACGATGATGATGGCAATAAGCGCGAGGTCAGCGTGGAGCTTGAGCGCCTGCGCCAAGAGCACCGCGACCTCGATGCTGCCATTGAGGCTTTAAGCGCGGTTGCCGTCGCCGATCGACTGCAATTGCAGCGGCTAAAAAAGCGCAAGCTCGCCCTGCGCGACCGGATGAGCTATCTTGAGGATCTGCTAACGCCTGATATCATTGCGTGATGGCAGGGGGCTGTTTCCGTTCTGAAGGATTGCTCGCGTCGAAATTGGCGTAGCGAAATACGTGCCCGAAGAGCCGTTGGTTCCATAGAATGGGAATGAGTTTGTCCTTCGACATCTCCCCATTCAGGCTTCGCGCGGTTTCGTTCCAGGCAATGGCGTCGGCGACGAGATAGGTAGGCGGCTCTTCGCCGTAAAGACGCACCATTTCCGATCGTGTCTTCAGATATAGCGAGTTTTGCTTCGAAAAGTCGGCTTCGGGCGTCAATGACGCGATTTCAAGCTCAAGATTCGCTAGGATTGAGGCGAATTTAGTTTTCAAGCTCGCGTGAGCCCGCGCGCCGCCAGGAAGGTCGAAAATCAGGTCGACCATGGTCAAGAGCGCAATACCAAAAGCGAGAACTGCCGAAATATTGGTGCGGAGGTCCACGGGCAATGAGGACAATAGGGTTGCGCCAGCCGCCGTTCCCGAGACGAGAGATGCCACCTTGATCAGCCGCGTTGTCCGCGAAAACCATGCCTCACGCGATTCATGGTACCGCATGTTGCGATTGAGATCGAAGCGGAGCTCGTGCCATTTAGCTTCCATGACTACCTCGGCGGTGGCGGTGGTAGTGTCGGGCGAACCCCTCCGGGCTCTTTCCTGACAGTACCGAGAGGACTTGGTCGGGGTGACGGCGGCGAAGGTGTCGGTGGCGCAGGTTTTGTGCCGTCCGACGCTTCAATCGGAACCCTACACTCCATATCGTCACCCTTCATATAGTGCGGTCCTCAGAAAATAATACGTCGTCTTGCGGGTATCAACAGATATTACAATCAAAGAGTTTGGCTCCAAAGGAGCTAGTCGGCATCGCTGGGCGCTCCATGCGCCCCCCAACCCCCCGACATCATCGCGTGAAGGCTGCTTGCCGGATTGCGGCCATTTGGTTAGTGTCCAGCGCTTCTTTCGCGCGCCTGAGGGCGATGCTCAGGGGAGGCGAGTTTGGCGAAATCGAAGGTGTCGAGTGGGGCGCCGGTCGCCATCATCATGGGGTCCCAGTCCGACTGGGCGACCATGAAACATGCAGCCGACATGCTCGACAGTTTTCACGTGGGCTATGAGGCCTTGATCGTCTCGGCCCATCGCACGCCCGACCGTCTGTTCGACTTTGCCAAGGGCGCCAAGACCAAGGGCTATAAGATCATTATCGCGGGGGCGGGCGGTGCCGCGCATTTGCCGGGCATGGCGGCCTCCCTCACCACCTTGCCGGTCTTCGGTGTGCCGGTGGAATCGAAAGCCCTCTCCGGCGTCGACAGCCTCCATTCCATCGTCCAGATGCCCGGCGGCATTCCCGTTGGCACGCTCGCCATCGGCAAGCCCGGCGCCACCAATGCGGCGCTTCTGGCGGTGGCCGTGCTTGCGCTGAACGATAGCGCGCTTGATGCGCGGCTCACGGCCTTCCGGGCGAAGCAAACGGCTGCCATTGCGGAGCGGCCGGAGTGAGCCCTTCGCGCGCCCGCTCATCACTCATTGGCCCCGATACGGTGGTTGGCATCTTAGGCGGTGGCCAACTTGGCCGCATGATGGCGCTAGCGGGCGCCAAGCTCGGGCTCACCTGCCACATCTATGCGCCGGAAAAAGATGCGCCGGCCTTCGACGTGGTGAAGCGGGCGACCATTGCGGCCTATGAGGACGAGGCGGCGCTGGCCCAATTCGCCCGCGCAGTCGATGTGGTCACCTATGAATTTGAGAATGTGCCGGCGGCGACTGCGGCAGCGCTCGCCAAGCGTATCCCTGTACGCCCCGGACCTAATGCGCTCGCGGTCACCCAAGATCGCGTGGTGGAAAAGAGCTTCGTGCGCGATCTCGGCCTCAACGTGCCGGCCTTCGCCGCTGTCGATGATGATCTAACCTTGGCTGCGGCCGTGCGCGAGGTGGGGCTCCCCGCCGTCTTAAAGACCCGGCGCTTCGGTTATGACGGCAAGGGACAAGCGGTGATCAAAGCCGGCGGCGACCCCGAGGGCGCCTTTGCGGCCATTGGCCGGCAGCCGGCGATCCTTGAGGCCTTCGTGCCCTTTGAGCGCGAGGTCTCGGTGCTGGTGGTGCGCTCGATCACCGGCGATATCCGGCTTTATGACCCGATTGAAAACGTGCATCGCGACGGCATCCTGCGCCGCTCGACCGTGCCGGCCGCCATCAACGCCTCCACGCGGGCAATGGTGGAGCGGGTGGGGCGGACGCTCGCTGACGCGCTCGACTATGTGGGCGTCTTGGCGGTCGAAATGTTCGTGACCCCCGATGGCACGATCCTCGTCAATGAGATGGCGCCGCGGGTGCATAATTCCGGCCATTGGACGGAGGCTGCCTGCATCTGCTCGCAGTTTGAGAATCACATGCGGGCGGTCGCCGGCCTGCCGCTCGGTTCAACCCATCGCCATTCCAATGCGGTGATGGAAAATCTCATTGGCGCGGATGTGGAGGGCTGGGAGACGCTGGCCGCAGAAGCAGGCGCAAGCCTCACCCTTTATGGCAAGCGCGACATGCGCGCGGGCCGCAAAATGGGCCATGTCACCTGGGTCACCGCGCGGGTTTGAGCGGTTTGCCGAAAGGCAGCTGTTGTTTACGTATGGGCCTCTCTTGCCTGTCGCTAGTGCCGTGGTTTAAGCCCCAGACTTCCCCAAGGATCGCGCGAGCCCCATGACCCCGACCGAACCGAAGATCACGCCTGACCTGGTGGCAAGCCACGGGCTCAAGCCCGATGAATATCAGCGCATTCTCGATCTGATCGGGCGTGAGCCGACCTTCACGGAACTCGGCATTTTCTCGGCCATGTGGAACGAGCATTGTTCCTATAAGTCGAGCCGCCTGCACCTCAAGACCTTGCCGACCAAGGCGCCTTGGGTGATCCAGGGGCCTGGCGAGAATGCTGGAGTGATCGACATTGGCGATGGTTTGGCCTGCGTCTTCAAGATGGAGAGCCACAATCACCCCTCCTATATCGAGCCCTATCAGGGCGCAGGTACCGGCGTCGGCGGCATTTTGCGTGACGTTTTCACCATGGGCGCGCGGCCGATTGCGGCCTTGAACGCACTGCGCTTCGGCGATCCCGCCCATCCGAAAACCCGGCATCTCGTGGCGGGCGTGGTGGCCGGCATCGGCGGCTATGGCAATTCCTTCGGGGTGCCGACCGTCGGCGGCCTCGTGGGCTTCCACACCCGCTATGACGGCAATTGCCTCGTCAATGCCATGGCGGTCGGCCTCGCCCGCAGCGATGCGATCTTCTACGCCAAGGCAACGGGCGTCGGCATGCCCATCGTCTATCTCGGCTCGAAAACTGGCCGCGACGGCATTCATGGTGCGACCATGGCCTCCGCCGAGTTCGGCGAGGGGGCGGAGGAAAAGCGCCCGACGGTGCAGGTGGGCGACCCCTTTGCCGAGAAACTGCTGCTGGAAGCCTGCCTCGAGATTATGGCGGCTGATTGCGTCAATGCGATCCAGGATATGGGCGCCGCAGGCCTCACCTGTTCGGCGGTTGAAATGGGCGCGAAGGGTGATCTCGGGATCGAACTCCACCTCGACAATGTGCCCTGCCGCGAGCCCGGCATGACGGCCTATGAGATGATGCTGTCGGAAAGCCAGGAGCGCATGCTCATGGTGCTGAAGCCCGAGAAGGAAGAGGAAGCGAAGGCGATCTTCCGCAAATGGGGGCTCGATTTCGCGGTCATCGGCTACACCACCGATACCCTGCGCTTCGTGGTGAAGCACAAGGGCGAGGTGAAGGTCGATTTGCCCATCAAAGAGTTGGGCGATGAGGCGCCGCTCTATGACCGGCCCCATGTGGCAAGCCCCGCGCGGG
>JBAWYY010000155.1:0-6614 GCA_037143285.1 Alphaproteobacteria bacterium
CCGGCCCATCAGGTCGCGCTCGGTGACTGTTCGCCCGTCCTGCGCGATCAGGCGAAACGGTCCACCAATCGCGGACGGGCCGCTTGCTGTTTGCCCGCCGGGCAGCGTGACCCAGACAACCGCTGCAAGCGACAGAAGCCCAAAGGCGAGGAGCCCCAAAGCAAGGGCAAGAGACGCGCGGGCGCCTTTGCGCGGTCGTGCGTCATCGTTTTGCGGCTCGGATTTATCGGGATTGGCCATCGGTCAAAAGCACCAGGCGAAACCTGCGGCTAACGTCTCGAGAAAAACCTCAGACCCTTGATGCCACCACAATAGGGCAGAAGAGGCACCGAGAAGCGACAAGGCGCCGAGCGTTGCCATGCGCACAATGGTCTCGGTGCGGTCAGGGGATCGTGAGGTCGTGTCCGTTTGAGCCATCATCGCCATGAGGTGTTCTTATCGCGAAACCACGCGGGTTTGAACCCGCGTCTCATCAAACATAGTGTGATCGCAAACAGGCAACAGCTCCGGTCCCTAGGCTGGAACCGGGGCCCGCATGGGCGCTGCTGACACCGGAAGGCAGCCCGGCCCAATGGGCTCGAAGCTCTTATAGGTCAGGATGAACTCCTGATGGCCAAGATCTTCGGACCGGGTGCGCGCGCCCTTGGCAAGGCCGAGAACCAAATCACGGATTTCGCGGCCAACCCCATCGATGGAATCCTGGCCCAGCAGCACACGGCCCGCATCCACATCCATATCATCGGTCATGCGGCGATAGGTTTCAGGGTTCGCGCAGATCTTGATGACAGGCGAAATCGCCGAGCCCACCACCGATCCGCGCCCCGTGACGAACAGCACCACATGGGCGCCGCAAGCAATGAGTTCAGCGATCTCAGCGTTGTCGCTGATATTGGCAAAGCCGTAGCGGACCTCGCCATCCGGCACGACATCGAGGAGATAGAGCCCACCTTGGGGCGGCACATCGCCGGGCTTGAGCAAGCCGGAAATCGGTGCCGCACCGGACTTGGCATAGGCGCCGAGCGACTTCTCCTCAATGGTGGTGAGACCGCCATCGGCATTGCCGACAGCGAAGGACCCGAATCCAAGCGTTGCATAGTGCTGGGCCGCTTTTGCGACCGAGGCCTTGATGATGGCGCCAAGCTCGGGCGTCACGGCACGATCGGCCATGACGTGTTCGCAGCCGATCAACTCACCGGTTTCCTCAAAGATACAGGCGGCGCCGTCCTCGATCAGGAGGTCGAAGGCGCGACCCGCCGCCGGGTTGCCGGTAATTCCCGACGTGCCATCCGACCCGCCACAGATGGTGCCAATAATCAGTTCGCTCGCGGCCATTTGGACCGTCGGCATCTGATCAAGCGCTGCCCGCTGCCCCTCAATCCATTCGCGCCCCTCAGCGATGGATTTCCGGGTGCCGCCGGTCGATTGGATGATGATCGTCTTCACCGGACGGCCGCTGGCTGCCACTACTCTTTCCAGCCGGTATTTGTCGAAACTTTCACACCCCAGCGAGACCAAAAGCACCGCGCCGACATTGGGATGGGTGCATAGCCGCTCCATCATCCGCTCAGCATAGGAATTCGGAAAACAGCCTGGAAACCCAATGAGATGGGTGTCTCTCTCTCGGAACGGATAGGCGATCTCGCGCGCGACGTGATGAGCGCATTCGACGAGATAGGCGACCACCACGGTGTTGCGGATGCCCTTGCGTCCATCGGAGCGCAAATAGCCCTTCATGTCGGTCATGCCGCTTGCTCCGGGAGCGTGTAGGTGGGGGTATAATCGCTGACGAGATTGTGGACATGGACATGCTCGCCAACCGCGATCGGTAAGCTCGCTCGCCCGATGGGCGCGCCATATTTGAGGACGCGTTCGCCGGCTGCAATCGCGCGTGCCGCGACCTTATGGCCAAGGCCGAGATCTCGCGCAGCCTGATTTTCAACGCCAGCCACGAGATAGCGCTCGCCCGCCCGCAGCCGCTCGATCACGACGAGCACATCATCCCCTTCGGCGAGCCGAATAAGCCTTTTATCGGTGGGCAAATCCATGGGGGCCTCATGCTTCGACAGTCTGAATGGACCGCCGCAAAAACCATTTCAACGGGTAGCTTGATCTTCTCAGCGGTTCTGGTCTGATAGTTCGCGGAAACATGCCGTACGGCAAGAGCCTCGTTCAGGGGCCTGATGCACGGTGAAGAGGAAACGCAGATGAAGCAGGCATCCCTGGGATGACAGCCCGTGCCGAGACGTGTCGCAACACGCCTCTCGGTCGCTCGGGGTCAAAAGTCTCAACGCGGATGCTGCGGACAATTTCGATGGATCCGAGGCCTTGGCCAAAGCTCCATGGACAACCAAGAGAGGGAAGGAACGTCTTATGAAGAAATCGACACTTCGATCGGCCTTGCTAGCCACAGCCGCCGTCTTCGGGCTCGCGGCACCTGCAGCCCAGGCGCAAACGCCGGAAACGGTGACCGTCTGGTTCACCAAGGGCTTCTATGCCGCTGAGGATCAGGCACTTGAGCGCGTGATTCAGCGCTACACCGCTGCCACCGGCGTAAAGGTGGAATTGTCACTGCACTCGACGGAAGACTGCGTGACCAAGTCGGTCGCGGCCGTTGAAGCACGCACCCCGCCCGACATGGCGTTTTGCACCACCTATGACTTCCGCACCACGGGCCGCTGGGCCTTTGAGGGCCGGCTTGAAGATCTGACCTCCATCATCACGCCGATCCAGTCGACCTTCCAACCGGCAGCGCTCGCTACCACCCTGCTTGCTCGCCGTGACGGCACCAAGGCCTATTACGCCATGCCGATCCAGCAGCAGTTCATGCACTTCAACTATTGGAAGGACATGGTCGAGCAAGCCGGCGCGACGGAAGCCGATATCCCCAAGGATTGGGACGGGTTCTGGAACTTCTGGTGTGACCGGGTGCAGAATGGCCTGCGCGCTCGCGGCCAGCGCATCTTCGGCATCGGCCATCCCATGGGGATCGGTGCCTCCGACACCTTCTATTCGTTCCTCACCTGGGCCAATGCCTATAATGTTCAGGTGGTCGATCAGGCCGGCAATCTCGTCCTCGATCAACCGGCCAACCGCGCCAATATGATCAAGGCCGTTGAGACCTATGCGGGCATCTTCACCCGCGGCTGCTCGCCGACATCGTCGATCAACTGGCTCGACCCCGACAACAACGTCGCCTTCCATAACCGGCAGACGGTTGCCACCCATAACGCCACGATCTCGATCGCCGGCAAGTGGCTGGACGATTCGAACAACCAGAACCTGACGGCTGAACAGCGTACGCAGGCCGGTCGCAACTATACCGACCTGATCCGCACGATCCCGTGGCCGCGCAAGCCCGATGGCACGAGCTTGCCGACCCGCGCAGCGGTGAAGACTGCCGTTGTCTTCGCCGACGGTCGCAATAAGCGCCGGGGCATGGAGTTCATGGCCTTCTTGATGAAGGACGAGAACCTGGCGCCATTCGTCGAAGGATCGCTCGGCCGTTGGTTCCCCGTCACCAACTCAGGCGTTGAATCGCCGTTCTGGAGCGCTGACAATCATCGTCGCGCGGTGAAGGAGCAGTATTCTCAGGGGACCGTGCCGTTCGAATTCGTCTACAACTTCCGCTTCACCCAGGTGAACGCGGAAAATGTCTGGGCACGCGCCGTGCAGCGGGTGGCTCAGGACAAAGTGGCGGGTTCGGTCGCGGTTGATGAGATGATCGCGCGCATCAAGCAGATCCTCGCCGCTGGCGGTTGATGCTTTAACACTCTTGGTCCCGGCGCCGGTCAAAACCCGGCGCCGGTGTCCTTATCCTTGCTGAGACGAGCCTTGATCGCTCCGTCGATGGAACACCCTGAATGACCGCGACAACCGCGCCGCCGACGCTCCGTTCGATCGTGACTGCCCCTGCGAGCTTTGGGCCGGCTGCGGTTAGCTTCAAGACCTGGGGGATTTTGCTGCTCGCGCCCTATGTGGTCGTATTCGCGCTCTTCGTTGTTTATCCCGTGCTCTATGGGTTCTGGCTGGGGTCCAACCCCGCCATTTACCGCCAACTCTTCGCCGATCCCGCCTTTTTGCAGACCTATCTCAACACCATCGTCTTCTTGATGGTGGCGGTGAACGTGAAATTCGCGCTCGCCATGGCACTGTCCGGCTTCTTCGTCATCCAGCGCCGCTGGATCCAGGTGATGCTGGTGATCTTCATCCTGCCCTGGGCGATGCCGTCCATCCCCACCATTCTGTCGTTCCGCTTCATGCTGAATGCCGAATGGGGCGTGATCAATTCCGAATATTTCCGCTGGACCTTTCAGGACGGGCCGGGCTGGCTGAACGAACCGGGCCTTGCCTTCATGTGGTCGATCATCGTCCACATCTGGAAGTCCCTCCCGTTCTGGACGCTGATCCTGATCACCGGACGGCTCGCGATCCCGCAGGAACTCTATGAGGCGGCGTCCGTCGACGGCGCCTCACGCTGGCAGCAGTTCCGCCACATCACTTGGCCCTCGCTTGCGACCCTCTATGTCACCTCGACGCTCCTCTCGATGATCTGGACGCTCGGCGACTTCAACTCGGTCTATTTGCTCACCGCCGGTGGGCCGGGCGACAAGACTCATGTGCTCGCCACCCTTGGTGTGCGCTATCTCCGCATCGACCAACTGGAACTCGGCATCGCCTCCATCATCACCGCTATGCCGCTGATCATCCCGCTCGTGTGGTTCATGGTCGGGCGCCTGTCGCGGGGGCCGCAGTCATGAAGAAGACCTTTAGCGAAGCCGGCCTCATCCTTGTCGCGATCCCCATCCTGCTCTGGACGCTGTTTCCGATCTGGCACCTTTTCGCGCTCTCGATCAGCACGCAGCAGAACATGCTGGAGGGGCGGCTTTTCCCGTCGGATCCGACGATCCGCAACTATTACATCGTGTTCAGCCAGGGCCATTATTACCTCAGCAATTTCTGGCTTCAGATGGGCAATTCCTTCTTCATTGCCTTTGCCACAGGCGCGATCACCCTGCTGATTTCGACCTTTGCCGCGTTCTCCATTTCGCAATTGCGTGCCTCCGGCGGCCGGACGGTGATGAACTTCGCGCTCGCGACCTATCTCATTCCCGCAGCGTTTCTTGCCGTGCCCATGTACAAGACCATGGGCATTTATGGGCTGTTGAACTCGCAATTCGCGCTGATCCTGGCCATGGTGGCACTCGCCTCGCCCTATGCGATCTGGGTGCTGAAGCAGGCCTCCGACAAGCTGCCGGTGGAGTTGAACGAGGCGGCCATCATCGATGGCGCGAGCGTCCCTCAGATCTTCCGGATGGTCTATTTGCCGCTGATGATGCCATCGATCGTCGCGATCGGCATCTATTCGTTGCTGCTCGCCTGGAACGAATATCTCTACGCGTTCTTGCTGCTGGCTAACGAGAGCCAAGTGCCCCTCTCGGTGGCGCTCGGCACCTTCCTCGGCGCGGACGACAGCCCCTGGAATGTGCTGATGGCCACCGGCTTCGTCTATGCGCTGCCGCCGGTCGCGATCTACTACACCTTCCGCAAATATATGGTCTCCGGGCTGACCGCTGGCGCGGTAAAGGCCTGACCGCATCATTGATAAGGACGATCCCGCTTGACCCTCGCTGACCGTCTTCAGGCTTGCCACAGCTCCGTTATCCACGATGTGATGAAGGATATGGGGCTTCTGATCCGCGTTTTGCCACGCACGATCCTAGGCCTTGAGTCCTGGATGAAGACGGCCGGACCGGTCTTCACCATTCGCGGGCGGCCGGATCCAACCCTTGATAAGCACACGTCGCTCTATGAGTGGGCTGGGCTCTTGTCGAAAGTGCCCGCGGGCAGCGTCGTCGTCATTCAGCCGCAGGATGACATACGTGCGCTCTTCGGCGGGCTCTCGGCAGAGGCGCTCGCGATCAAGGGGGTGCGCGGTTACATCGCCGATGGCGGCTGCCGCGACATCCAAGCGATTGTCGATCAGCGTTTTCCGGTCTTTGCGCGCTATGCCACTCCGATCGACATCGTTTGCGCCTGGCGCGCGGAGGCCTTTGGGGAACCCATCGCCATCGGCAATGTGCAGGTGCTCCCCGATGACATGGTGATTGCCGACCGCGATGGCATCATCCTCGTGCCGGGTGCGGAGGCCGAACGGGTCATTGCTGCGGCGGAACAGAAAATGTCCACCGAAGGCAAGATGGTTCAAGCCATCCGCGCGGGCGAAGACCCGCAAGAGGCCTATATGCGCTATCGGGTGTTTTAGGGCAGACCGTTCACGGCCCGAACGTCCCGCAGTTAACCGCCTAAGAGGCGGCTTTCGCGGTCGACAGGATGAGTTCTTCAACGTCGCGCAGGCTGTCCTTGCCGAAATACATCTCTTTCCCGACCAGGAAGCTTGGAATGCCGAAGACGCCGTGCTCGTGGGCGGCTTGGGTGTTAGCCGCAAGGCGGTCCTTTACGGCCTGGTCCTGCACCCCCTGAATGAAGGTCTCTGCGGGCAAACCGGCGTCGGCAAGCGTTTGCGCGATCACTAAGGGGTCGTCGAGCTTGCGCGGCTCTTCCCACATGTAATGGAACATCGCCTCCACATAGGGCGCGAGCAGGCCCTCGCGCTC